>CAVKEL010000079.1:0-2626 GCA_963655445.1 Acutalibacteraceae bacterium
GTTCTAAGTCTTCTTGATTCTTCTTCACAAAGCTTATCTGCAGGATCATTTCTATGAAGAAGCATAACTTCTTCCATTTGGTGTCCAATAGTTAAAACTGGATTTAATGCAGTCATTGGATCTTGGAAAATCATAGCAATTTTATTACCTCTAATTTTTCTTAAATCCCTTTCATTCATTCCAACTAATTCTTCTCCTTCAAAAATAATTGAAGAGCCATTTTTAATATGACCAGATTTAGCAAGAATTTGCATTAATGAGCTAGCAGTAACAGATTTTCCACTACCAGATTCACCAACAACACCTAAAATTTCGTTTTTATCGATATAAAAACTTATATCATTAACTGATCTAACTTCACCAGCTGCAACTTCAAATGAGGTAGATAATGATTTTACTTCTAATAAATGTTCCATAATAATTACCTCTGCAATTTAGGATCGAAAGCGTCACGCAATCCATCACCAATTAAGTTCAAACATAAAACTATTAAACAAATCATAATAGCTGGTGCTAATAACAAAGTTGGGTGATATGACATTGCGCTTCTAGCATTACTTGCTAAAGATCCAAGTGATGGCATTGGTGCGTTAACACCTAAACCAATAAATGATAAGAATGATTCAGTAAAAATAGCTGAAGGAATTTGTAAACAAGCAGAAATGATGATAACTGACATTGAGTTTGGTATTAAATGTTTTTTAATAACAAACGATGATTTAGCTCCAATTGCTCTACTTGCTAAAATATATTCTTGTTGTTTTAAACCTAAAACTTGACCACGAACAAGTCTTGCCATAGATACCCAATACAAGAGAGCAAAAACAATAAAGATAGAAATCATACCTGTACCAAGTTTTGCTACAACTCCACTTGTATCTGAAGGAAGAACTTGCTTTAAAACAACCGATATTAAAATAATCAAAACCACATCTGGTAAAGAATAGATTACATCAACTATTCTCATCATAATAAGGTCTACTTTGCCACCAAAATATCCAGAAACTGAGCCATAAATAGTTCCAATAATCAAAACGATAATTGCTGCAAATAAACCAACAACGATAGAAATTCTAGTTCCATAAACAACACGAATAAAATAATCTCTACCTAAGCTATCAGTTCCAAAAATATGTGGGAAAACATATTCCCCAGCAGCCATTTTCTCTAACTCAGTATTACTATAAGTAAATGGTTTTAAATTGTTAAAAGTAGCATCGTAATTACTTAAACCTAATTGTTCATCATAACTATAAGGACAAAACATTGGTATAAAAATAATTCCTAAAAGAATTAAAATCATAACAACAGTGCACACCATAGCAACTGGGTTGTGTAAAAATCTCTTAATTGAATCTCTAAAAAAGGATGTGCTTGGTCTAAGTTTTACAGCGCCTTCTTTTTCACTAGCATCTGCTAATTTTGTTTCTTTTTTTATGTCTTCTTTTGTAAAGACATTCGCTCTATCATAATCAACTTGAAAACTGAGCGGGAATGGTAATTTATCTCCTAATTTCATAATACTACTCCAATTTAATTCTTGGATTTACGACCTTATAAAGTAAATCCGAAATAAGCGTCATGATAATAATCAAAAATGTTAAAACAGTAGTTGTTCCCATGACTAAGGAATAATCACGGTTTGTTATTGAATTAACAAAAGCTGAACCGATGCCTGGCACTTGATATAATTGTTCAATTACTAAAGATCCAGTAATAATCGAAGCAAACATTGGACCTGCATAAGTAATTGTTGGTGCAACAGAATTCTTCAAAACATGTCCAAATAATACACGAGTATTAGAACAACCTTTAGCTCTTGCAGTAATAATGTAATCAGCACTAAGCGAATCTAACGTTGCACTTCTTGTTAATCTTGTAATATAAGCTGTTGGATATAGAGATAATGTGATAACCGGCAACACAAATGCAGCCGTGCCTCCGTTAACATAATCCGTTGGAAATAATTTCAATTTTTCTGTAAATAGATATAAGAACAAAGTTGCAATAATAAATGTCGGAAATGCAACAGATGCAGTAGTTAAAACCATAATCACTCTATCTAACACTGTTCCCTTTCTTTTTGCTGCAATACTTCCAAGAAGTGTTCCAAATACAATCGCCATACATCCAGCAATCAATCCTAATGGAATTGAATATCTTAAACCACTTGCAAGTATTTCATTAACAGTTCTTCCTTTTTGTTTTAAAGAAAGTCCAAAATCAAAACTGAAACATCTTCCAAGATATATTAAATATTGCTCAAATAATGGTTTGTCTAAGCCATATTTTGCCTTCATCGCTGCCATTGTTGCTTCATCAACACTCTTTTCGCTAGTAAATGGTCCACCTGGAATAAGTTGCATAAACCAAAACGTAAATGTAACAACAATAAATACAGTTGCAACAGCAAGTAGCAATCTTTTAGCAATATATTTGACCGTTTTAACGTTCATTTTTCTACCTCCTAACATCAATGTCCGCGACAAATAATTATCTATGTTGACACAAAAAGAAAAATTGTAAAGACGAATTTTTAAAAAATAATACGAAAATGTTTAGGCCAAATTCATCCGATTGCATCCATCTTTATTCATTTTCGTGACCAATACATTTCCTGTAAGCG
>CAVKEL010000080.1:0-3120 GCA_963655445.1 Acutalibacteraceae bacterium
GTCAAAGCTATTTTAAGCAAACAAGGAATTTTAGCAAAAGCTAAAGAAGCTAAAGCAAAAGCTGAAAAACCAAAAAAAGCTAAAGTTGTTAGCACAAAAAGTCCAAAAAAGGAAAAATAGTTTATGGACTACCAATCATTAGTTCATACTATCATTGATCCAATTATTTCAAAACCTGATGCTGTTTTAATTAGAGAAGAACCTAACTCAACACCAAAAGATGTTACATTATTAATTGTTGCTGAAAGCAACGATACTGCACGTCTTATTGGAAAAAGAGGCGTTGTAGCAAATGCTATAAGAGATGTTATAACAGTTGCTGGCAAGCTTGAAGGCGTTCATGTCCATTTGAAATTTGAATCATTTGACACAAAAGAAGAGTAGTGACTACTCTTTTCTTTTTATTTAAAATATTATTATGTATTTAAAATTAGGAACTATCGTAAAACAAGTTGGTCTTAAAGGCGAACTAAAAATTTATTCAACTACAACATTTGCAAAAGAAAGATTTAAAAAAGGCAATAAAGTTTTTGTTTTAAAAAACAATGAATATAAAGAATTTACTGTTAATACTTTTAGAATCTTAAATTCAGATTTTATTGTAGTTTCTTTTGAAGAATTACCAAACTTAGAAGCTACTGAAGAGTATTTAAAATGCGAAATATTTGCAATAAAAGATCAAAATATTTTGTCAAAGAATCAATTTTATTATGTTGATTTAATTGGCTGTAAATTGATTTCACAAGATGGCAAAGATATTGGTAAGGTGACCGGTATTGAAGAATTTCCAGCTCAAATCACTTTGGAATGTTCTAATAAAGGCAAATCATATTATGTACCATTTATTAGTCAATTTATTTTGAATGTGGATATTGAAAATAAAACTATAACTGTAAATGTAATTGAAGGGCTATTATGAAATTTACAATTCTAACTATTTTTCCAGAAATGTTTGAATCATTTCTTAACACTTCAATCTTAAAAAGGGCGATTAGTAAAAAACTAGTAGAAATAAAACTCGTTAATATTCGTGATTATACAAAAGATAAATATAATCGAGTTGATACTCCTCCAATCGGTGGAGGCGCTGGTTTAATTATGAAATGTCAACCTATAATTGATGCATTAATGGCTAATGCTTCACTTGATGCACATAAAATCATTCTTGCACCTAGAGGAACCAAGTTCAACCAAAAGAAAGCATTAGATTTATCTAAAGAAAAAGAAATAGTAATTTTGTGCGGTCATTATGAAGGCATTGACGAAAGAGTCTACAAATATTTTGATGAATCTATTTCAATTGGCGATTACATTTTAACTGGTGGCGAAACTGCTGCATTTTGTTTAATTGATTCGATATCAAGATTAATTAAAGGTGTAATTAGTGAAGATTCTATTATTGAAGAAAGTTTTTCAAATCAACTTCTAGAATATCCTCAATACACCGAACCATTTGAATATAATGGAGAAAAAGTACCAGAAATTCTATATTCTGGAAACCATACAGCAATAAACAAGTACCACAAAAAGATGTCATTATTGATGACTCAAAATTATCGACCTGATTTATTAGTTGAATATAAGTTTTCTAAAGAAGAATTAAAATTTCTAGATGAACTAGAAAACAATGTTCAAGGTAAATGGGAATTAGATGCAATTGAAAAAGGATCAAAATTTACTAAAAACCATTAAATCCTGGAGGGAATTTCCCTCCATTTTTCATATTTTTCATTTGCTTCATCATAATTTTAGATTGTTCGTACTTTTTAAGAACTCTATTGACATCAGCAGTTGTTTTTCCACTCCCTCTTGCAATCCTAATCTTTCGACTATTTTTTAAAATTTCAGGATGCTCTCTTTCATAAGGAGTCATTGAATTAATAATAACTTCAAAAAGTTTCATCTGATTTTCAGCACTAGCTAGTTGTTGATCTGAAATTTTTGGCATACCAGGAATTAATTTCAATAAACCTCCGAAACTTCCAAGCTTTTGAACTTGTTTCATTTGAGCAAGCATATCATTTAAGGTGAACTTGCCTTCTTCCATCTTTTTAACGGCTTTTCTTGCTTCTTTTTCATCTATATTTTCTTGTACTTTATCAATTAAAGTTAAAACGTCTCCCATACCTAAGATACGTTCGGCTGCTCTATCCGCATGAAAAATATCAATATCCGAAACTTTTTCACCTACACCAATAAATTTAATTGGTACACCCGTAATTTTTGCAATAGAAAGCGCTGCGCCACCACGTGAATCGCCATCCATTTTAGACATAACTACACCAGTAATTCCAAGCGATTCATTAAACGTTTTTGCAACATTAACAGAATCTTGACCAGCCATAGCATCAGTTAAAAGTAAAATCTCTTTAGGAGAAACTTTTTCTTTCATTTCTTTAAGTTCATTCATTAGTTCTTCATCGATTTGAAGACGACCAGCTGTATCAACAAGCAAAACATTATAATTTTCTTGCTTCGCTTTTTCTAAAGCTTTCATAGAAATGTCTACTGGATTTTTACTATTTTTATCAATATAGGCATCGACACCTATTTGATTAGCCAATTGTTCAAGTTGATCAATTGCTGCTGGACGATAAACATCGCAAGCCGCTAAAAGGACTTTTTTATTTTCCTTAGTCTTCATTAAATTAGCAAGTTTGGCTGCTGTAGTTGTTTTACCACTACCTTGTAAACCCACAAGCATAATAACAGTAGGGCCGCTTTTTGAATATTCAAGTTTAGTATTTTCACTACCTAAAAGTTCAACAAGTTCATCACGAACAATTTTTATAACCATCTCACTTGGATGAAGTTCCTTAAAGACTTCTTGCCCAATTGCTTTTTCTTTTACATCATTAACAAAATCTTTTGCTACTTTATAATTAACATCAGCTTCTAAAAGAGCAATTTTAACCTCTTTTAAAACATCATCCATATTCGATTCAGTTAAATGAGATTGTCCTTTAATTTTTTTTACAATATTTGAAAATTTTTCAGTTAATGATTCAAATGCCATAATTTAAAACTCCTTATAAATTTTTTCTTTTATTTCTTCGCTAATATCGTTATTTTCTAAAATATTTTTAATATTTTTGTGTTTTTGATTGAGCATTAAAATAG
>CAVKEL010000081.1:0-3902 GCA_963655445.1 Acutalibacteraceae bacterium
GAAATATTGATTTTGAAATGAATCTTGATAATGAAAATTATTATATTTATAAAATATCTTTTAATGATTCTCGATTAAAAAATTTAGTTACTTATATTGGTGAATATGAAGATTTTGTATTTATAAAAAGTAAAATCAATCAACACATTCTTCTTTTCTACACTGTTTCTTCTAACATTACTGGAGGAAGAACAATCATCTATCAAAACCCAATAAAAGGTAATTTATTTGCAGCTAATATTGAAGTAGGTCAAAAACTTTTAGATGAATTCTCGCGTTTTAAAAAATTAAATATTAAAAATGAAAATTCATTATATAAATTAGATGATGAACCAGTCATAGAAAAAGATGAATCTTATACAACTTTAGAATATGTTGAAGAATATATAAACACTCCACTTTTTAAGAAAAATACTTCCCTTGATAAAATGGATAAGAGTTTACTTTTCTTAGGTGCTTTTAAAAATGGAAATATTATATATTCTCAAATATTAGAAAATATCAAAAAAGGTCAATATAAATCATTAGTTTTTACAGATATTAATGAAGATACGCAAAATATAATTGAACTTTTATTTGCTAACGAAGAATTTTCAGCAATATTTGATGGATATAGTTATGGATTAGATCCAGTTTATTTTGCTGATAGAATGCTAGAAACTTTATATGCTTATGAAGATATTTTGTTAGAAAAATACAAAAAAGATCCTGATTATTTAAAGAAAAATAAATTGCCAATGCCATTTTGTTTATGTCTTATTGAAGATTCACTACATATCCTTTTAGAAGCACTTGCAAAACAAAATCGACCGGTTAGTAAAAATTTCTTAAATAAACTTTATACAAACCTTAGAAAAGATAAGAAATTATATGAAAAGGTTTTATATATAAATGACAACTTCAAAATGCTTGATTTTGATGGTCTTGATATAGATGATTTCAGTGATGATCAATTCGATGATTTTGACGATGATGAAGATGATGATCCAATTTATAAAGCTTAAAAAAACCACAAATGAATTTTTACAATTCAAATGTGGTTTTATTTTGATTAAATCAATGTTTCTTAGTTTCTATTTCTTCCACCAAAGATTAAAATTACATAATATAAAATTCTAATGAAGATCATAACAAAGTCGCTATATAAATTCATTGCGTAATAAATAGCAAGATTTGAATTATCTCCACCATATGATGCAATCTTTTTGATGTTATACATATCAATGAAAGTTGAAATAATAATCATGACAAGGAATATTCCTTCAATTATCCAATAAATTGTCATTGATGCATCAAAAGCACTTTGAACATGGAAAGCAAATGGGAATAAGAATAAATTAACTAAACATAAAATTCCCATTGTTAAAAGTCCACCAAAAAGTAAACCATACAACCAACCAAGTCTACCTTTAAATATTGCTGCACTTAAACATGTAACTAAGAAAATTAATGAAGTAATAGCTAAAGAAATTCCAATAATATATGGATCTTGAACATAGAATACAAATGAAGAAAGCAATGCTCCCATGAAAATAACATATAAAATATATGGAACTAAAATATTCTTCATTCTTATTCTTTTAAAAGAAATAACAAACGATGTAATCAATAAACCTAATCCTGAAACAATCATAATTGTAAGATATGTTCCAAAGAATGCTTCATCACCTACACCAATTTGGTAATAAAATAAAGCACTTAAACCAACACAAACTAAAGCACTAAGCAAAAGACCTAAAAACATATACAAGAAAACTTTTGCGATAAATGCACCAGATTCTAAAAAGGCATTTGATCCTGAATCGTTATTAAAAACTTGTGAATTTTGACTCATTTTTAAAAATCCTCCTAACGTCTATTAATATACTATAAATTAGAAATTTATTAAATTTAGTTTTATCTAATAATTGTAGATTTAACTTATATAAAGTTAAAAGATGGGGAATAAAAGATTGCTTCAGAACTTTAAATACAAATTTAAAAGCTAGATCTATCTATTTAAACAATGAAGATATTACAATGTCAAAAATACTTAATGCTATCAGAGAAATGCAAATTATAGAAATCAATGATTCAATATTTGTAAATGGTAATATTAATAATTTAACTAAGGGAATACGTAAATTATTGGATTTGAAAATTGATAACAAGTTTCTAAAAAACAAATTATTTGGGATCACTAGTTAACGAACTACAAAAATCTGAGAAAAAATAAATGAAAAAGGCACGATGCAATCGAATGAATGTGCCTTTTTTGCTTATTATTTTGTCAAACTTGAGGGATTATTTTATCTATTTTTAGATTTAGTAGCAATATTTAGATTTCATGGAACTTTTTAGATTTCGTTAGACTTTTTAAAATCTTTTAGATTTCATGGAACTTTTTAGACTTTCTTAAACATTCATCATATTTATTCTTTTATAAAGTTCTGGATCATTTAAATTTAAGTTAATTTTATATGACTCAGCAATTCTTTTAACTGTCAAATCATTATCTAATGAATGATATGCTTCGTGCATTAATTAAAATCTTCTAGTTTAACTTTTTATAAATTGTAGTTTCTGGAATTCTAGTTGTATAAGAAAAATATTTCATAATATATCCGATCCAAGCCATTACATAAGATGGATAAATTTCTTTACCAACAGTCAATTTTTTTAATTATGTCATATGCTCGAGGAAAACCTAAAGAATCAAATAAAAATGTTTTAGAATAAAGCATTTTAGGAATAGATAAAAAATTAAGACTTAATAAAAAATAGTAATCAGAGTTAGGGGAACAGTGATTACTATACTTTTATTATACTCAAAACTTTAAATTTGAGTAGAAAAATTTTTCAATAAAAATTCTAATTATATTGATAAAATCGAATTTATTCGACGTGTAGGTAATTTTTTTCGATTGAAATTTTTAAAATTTTTTGTAATTTTTTAAATAACTTAATTAATTATCTTTTTTAAACTACTATTTTTTTAGGCTTTCATAAGCGTATAATAATTAACGTTATGTCACATCCTTTTAAACATCTTAAAGTTGTAACCAAACATAGATTCTTAGTATTCGTTAATGGTTGTCATCTTGGAATTGGATTCCATTGTCTTTTTCATGATTTATCAAAATTTTCTAAAACTGAATATTGGACTTCAGCAAAATATTTTAAAGGATATATGTCTCCAGTTTATGCTGAACGTTTAGATAATGGATACTTCTCCACTATTTGTAAGCATCATGTTGGAAGAAATAAACATCATTGGGAATATTATTGCGATTTATTTAGAGGAAATTTAGTTATAAAAACTATGCCTTATAAATATGCTCTTGAATATGTTGCTGATGTATTAAGTGCATCTAAAACTTATGATCCAAAAGATTATAATCGCGCTAGCGGCTATAATTATGTAAAAGATAAAATGAGTTTTTATTTTATGACTGCCGCTACCAAAGAATTCTTATTATGGTGCTTTGAAACTTATAAGGATCAGGATTTTAAAGGATTAAAGAAGAAAATCACTAAAGCTAAATACGAAGAAATTACTAAAAAATACCCAGATACTGAGATGTATAAAATAAATTTAAGCGAAACTGATGTTAAACAAGGACAACTTGGATAAGTAAGTGCAGAAATTGCACTTTTTATTTTTATAAAGGTGCAAATTTTGCACTTTTTATATTGATTAAGGTGCAATAATAATGTTAAATATAAATGATGGATTTAAAAGAATTACGTATTAGCAAAAATTTAACTCAAAAAGAAGCAGCAATTTTAATTGGTGTTTCTTTAAGAAGTTATAAAGATTACGAAAACAACCCAAATAAGTTTACTAATTATAAATATGAATCAATGGTCAAAATAATTGAAGAATACAACAAAATTGATGAAGAACATGGAATCTTAGAAAT
>CAVKEL010000082.1:0-1209 GCA_963655445.1 Acutalibacteraceae bacterium
CAAGTAACATCAAGGGAAGGCGCAAATCTAACAATAGATGAGTTAGAAAACCATGACCGAATTTTATATGATGCAGTCGTTGGAAAAGGCCAATCAATTCACCATACACTTATTGCAAATAAAGATGTTTTTAATTGTTCAGAAAAGACAATTTATCGAAGAATTGATGAAGGCGTTTATATCATTAAAAATCACGATTTGCCTAGAAAAGTAAGTCTTAAAAAACGAAAAGTATTGAAAGAAAAATATGATTATAAACACGATGACAAATTAAATCGAAGTGGTCATTTATACAGTGATTGGTTAGTTTTCAAGATGAAAAATAATTTATCGCATTATGTGCAAATGGATTTTTTAGGAGCAACACGCGATTCTTATAAAGAAATACTTTCTTTAACAATAGTCGGCATGCAATTCATAATTCTTTATATCATTGAAAGACCAAATCAAGAAAAAGTAATCGATCTATTCAATAGAATTGAGGATGAAATAGGAATTGAAAATTTCAAAAAATTATTTCCAGCAATTCTAACCGATAGAGACGTAAAATTTGACAATATTGATGGAATTGAATTTGATAAAAACGGAGAATTGCGAACTAGACTATTCTTTTGCAATCCTGCAGCTAGTAATCAAAAAGCTAATATCGAAAATGTTAATGGTCAAATGAGGCAAATATTCCCTAAAAAGAAGAATATAAATGATTATAGTCAAGAAGACATTTATTTTGTTGCATCTAATTTAAACTCAAGGCTTCTATCTTCGATTGACGATAAAACTCCAAGTTCTCTTTTTATAGAAATTTTTGGTGAAAATTTATTCAACTTACTTCATCTAAAAACCATTGATCCAAAGAAGGTTATACTGAAACCAATCCATTAATAAAGTTGCATTTAGTTTAACAAACTGCATTAGGGGTTTACTTTTCGTATGCAAAAATAACGTAAAAACAGGTCCAAAATAAATTAAAGCTGCATTTAAAAAAACAAAATGCAGTTTCTACATACCTAAAAACTGCATTAATAGCGACAAATTTCATGATGCCTTAAAAAGCTGCATTTAGTTTGTCATTTCGCGAAATTATTACATCAATTAATAAAATCATTGAAAGTAAAATATTTTCTTAAAAATATCTTGATAGAGAGCAATAAAAACCATTTATGAATTATTAAGTACATTATTGAATAAGCTTGTGTCAGATGTGCATCT
>CAVKEL010000082.1:1219-3803 GCA_963655445.1 Acutalibacteraceae bacterium
TGCATTTAGTTTGTCATTTCGTTAAAATCGTTCAAAAATTCATCTTTTTTCATAAAACGGATTTAACTTTTAAAATTGACCTTACCACTGTTAAATTAATTAATTGGGTTGCTTTTGCTGATAAGCCAACAAAAGCAAAATATGCAACACTAAACTAAAATTGCAATTAAAAAGATGAACTAATCACTAGTTAAACGAATCAAGCAACTTAATACCTATATCTCATCTCAAAAAACTTTTTATCAAATTATTTGATATAAAGATAGTTAAGAAAGGGAATTAATTTATGAAAATTAAAACGCTATCATAAGTTGTTTGTATATTGGTTACATCTTATACTCCTGCTGTAATTAACACTAATAATGGCCAAATTCGCCGTTTTTCTCAAGATAAGAAAAGATTTGATAAAAAATCGTGGAAATTTGATATATCTGATAATCATAAATTAAAAAAGAAGTAGCGATGAAACTTAATCCACCTTAGTGAACTTAATCACCTGAGTTGCTACTTCTCAAAAATTTTATCAAATTATTTGATATAAAGCAAAAAAATCCGCTATTCCCGATATCTTCTAAAAATAGGTTATTCTTGATATCGAACATCCACACCATGGACAAAAATTTTCTACTGATCTAGTCTTAATCATTAATGAAACAACATCTTTTATTTCATCTTTAATAGTGACTTCTCCAATTTCAGATGTATCAATTGAGATACATGATAAAATATTAATGTCAAACATGATAAACCTCCTTAAATAATTTTTAGCAACTAATATTCTAAGGAGGTTTTTATTAGCCTTAAATACCTTTATTTTTTACGGGGTGTCAAAGTTGATTATGAGCATGAAAAAAGGTGCTTTTGCACCTAAACCCCGGAAAAAATCAGATATCCTAAATAAAAAGAGAGTTAATAAAACCCTCCCTATTTGCAATAAATCGGCCAAATTTATTACACTTTAAAAAATATAAAGTGCCCCTTTTTAAAAAGGGGCACTTTTGACTCTCGATGCAATCGAGACTTTTTCGATTTTGGTGACCTGTACGGGATTCGAACCCATGAATGTATGCGTGAAAGGCATATGAGTTAAGCCACTTCTCCAACAGGCCAAGTTGGCGCTGACCATAGGACTCGAACCTACAACCGATCGGTTAACAGCCGATTGCTCTACCATTGAGCTAGGTCAGCGCATGCGTTTCAAAACGCTTAATTAATATATCACAAAATAAGAGATTAAATCAACAATTATCTTATTTTATTTTATTTTTTCATCAATAAGTTTAATTAATTCGCCTACAGTCTTTAAATCTTTGAATTCTTCGTTTTCAAATTTAATATTTAATCTATCTTCAAGATCAAGTAAAAACTCCATAACATCTAAACTATCTAAGCCATATGTATCAAGAGTTGCATCATTATCAATAACTTCAATATTTAATTTAGCCTTGATAAGATCTTCTGCAATTTTTCTTTTTTCTTCTGACATAAAATTAACTCCTTCTTTTTACTTTTATTATTATATCATTAATCAAAAAAGAGCGATATAAATTAATATCGCTCTAACGTTAATTAAAAACGTTTAACTAGAATGTTAATAAACTGTCGTTTGAGATGATGGAATATGAAGTTCCTGTTGGCTGTGTTTCTGTGATTTCTGGTTCTTCCATAATCTCTTTTGCAATTGAATTAGCTGATGCTTTAAAAGCATAAGTTAATAAACCTGCAACTACCCCAAAAACTGAAACTACTAAAACGATTCCTAATAATTGACCTTTAATTTCTGACATATTTTTCTCCTTTACTAAAATTTTGAAATTATTGATAAATATTGATAACTGCGAATCTTTTGATTCTTAACTTGATAGTGCCATTGGAAATAACGATCGGTGAGTAATCTTTTTCCAATATGTAGCCATAGTTCGTGCCCTCCTCATATGATTGTTCTAATATATTTGTATCGATTGGATATACATTTAATCCATAACTATCTTTATATTTAGACTTTAAAGATGATGAAAGATATCCATTTCTACTTATTTCATAACTAATTGATGTTGATAAAGCATCCATGTTTGTGTAGTTATATTGAATTGCAACTAAATCAGCGCCAAACATGAAGCAAATAAACATCATGAATATTCCAAGCATTGCTCCTAGTTTATTGCTCATAAAATTTCTCCAATTAAATTAATGATTCCATAAACTAAGATGATCATTATTAATCCACTACCAATCAAACTAGAATTTATATAAGTATCAAATTTATTAAATCTAGTTTCAGAATTACCTCGATTAATTCTTAACTTAAAGTTTTCAAATATTGTTGTAAATTGATTTATATAATTAATGTTATTACCATTTTCTACCATTTCATAAATTGAAATCATAATATCTTCAATTAATTTCATTTTGAAGTTTGCAGCAAATCTAATAAATGGTTGAATAGTTTTATCTTTATCAATCTCAGAAAGCAAACCTTCAATAAATGGTTTTATATTGTCGCTAGCAAATTCTAAAGTTTTATTTAAAGCTAGATAAACACTTTCACCATTAGCAATATAGATTCTGAAGAAACTAAAATAAT
>CAVKEL010000083.1:0-3838 GCA_963655445.1 Acutalibacteraceae bacterium
AAATAAAATAAATAAATTAAATGTTTTAAATGAAATGGTGGAGTTAAGACTAGAACAAATTAAGTTTGCAAAAACAGTTAATAAAGATAATCAGTCTTTTTCAATAATAAATATTAAAAATGATATTCCATTTTTCATTGGAACAACCATTGGATACAGTAAAGATAATTTACCAGATGAGCAAATTATTAAATTTTATAATGATGCTGAGCAAAAAGGAATACCACTTATTTTTACACTTTCATATATTAAGAAAAAAGAAGATATATTAGAAAATAATGTCGATATAGTCGATGCATTATGCTTTCGAGTAAAAGATAAAAAATATGCAACAGGTGTGATGCCTAAAGGAAAATATCTTGTAGCATACGCATTTGGAAACTATGGCGAAACTGATTATATTTATAAGGATATATTATTGTATATAAAAGAAAATAATCTAAAAATAATCGGTAATGTCTTTGAAGAATACATTACCGATGAGTTTAATCATAAAGATCCTGATGATTTTATTTTGCAAATTTCCATTCCTATTGAATAAAAATTATTCTTTTTTGTTCAAATTGATTTTTTCAAAACCCTTTAAAAGGATAATAGATAACATTGTTCCAGCAATACCTTGAATTAAATCAAAAACAGAATTTATTAGAAATTCTTTTCCAAACATTATTAAATAGACAACCATGTAAGTTAATACCATAAATAGTGGAGCAATTAAGCAACTTAAATACTTAAGTACATTATGATTTTTTAATAATCTAAAAAACACATAACAAGCAAGTGCTTCTAAACCTTTTGCAATTATAGTAAAAGGAATAAAATTTGCTGCTCCAGCAGTTAAATCAGCTAAAGCACAACTAATAATCGCTGATGAAATTCCTTCGATTGGTCCAATAAAAATAGTGGTAAACATTATTAATCCATCACTGAAATTTAAATATCCTGATCCACCAGCATATGGTATTGGCAAAAATGCAGTAATTACATAAATTAATGCTGTCATTAATGCTGTTAATGATATTTTTAAAATAATAAGTCTTTTTTTAGTCATGTTTATTAATTCTATTAAATCTTTTCTTTTTAGAAAAGCTTCTTTCTTTTTTAACTGGTTTTTTATTGTTAAGTTTTGAATACTCGGTATTCTTAGCTATTTTTGCGGCTTTTTCTTCTTCAATTTTTCGTTTTTCTTCATCTTTCATTTCAAAAGATTCTTTAATTGTAGGTTCAATCATGTTTTCAATTTCATCGATTGTATAGCATTTAACACCTAACCTTTTAAGTTCTCTGGTAGTAAATCCTTCACCGTTAATTAAAGTTCCGTTAAAGTTGCCGTTATAAATTTTATAAACCCCACAAGAAGGAGAGTGATCGACTAAAACAGCTTTTTTGATATTGAGATATTTAACAACATTTACTACAGAATCAGCGCCTTTTTTAAAGTAATGTGTTACATCTTTGCCATTTTTATTTATAACACTATTATTTTTAATTTCGCTTGGAACTCTAGGTATAGACATTCCACCTAAAACTTCAGGACAAATCGGAACAATATTAAAATGCTCTCTTAAAAATTTTACTTTTTCGTTATAATTTGCTTTCCCATCATAACGGCATTTATCACCTAATAAACAAGCACTAACAATAATAGTTTCCATAATATCCCTCTCGTTGCTTTGAATATTATATTGATTTATTTATAATAATTCCATATGAAAAAAGAAGTCTATTTAACTATCAATGGTCAAAAGCAACTAGCAACAATTGAAAGAAAACAAATGAAATCAATTAGATGGACTATAAAAGATGGAAAATATGATATAAGATGTCCATATTCCTGTAGTCAAGAATACTTAGAAACAGTCATTTCTAACCATAAAACTAGAAAAAAGCCTGAAATTGAACCGCCAATGACAAATAATTATTGCTACATTTATGGAGAAAAGCAAGATGTACATGATTGTTTCGTATCAATTGATGGACATTATGTGCTTTATAACAAAGAAACATTTTATAAAGATATCGATAAATTTTTTAGGCAATACATTGAACAAAGACTTAGATATTATGAGAAATTGATGGGAATAGAATTTCCATATAAACTAACAACAAGATTTGCAATTTCAAGATATGGTAGCAATAGCAAAAGAACACACCATATAACCATTAATTCATTCTTGATTCATTTTTCAAAAGACATCATAGATGCTATTATTATTCATGAATTGGCTCATAATTTCTATTATGATCATTCAGATAATTTTTATAATTTTGTTTATAAATATTGCCCAAATTACAATGCAATCCATAAGGCATTAAGACAGCAAAAATACAAAGGAGTATATAATTAGTAATGATTCAGTATATAACTAGTAGAAAAAATAAAATTGTCCTAGAAACAATAGATTTAAGAAAAAATAAGATTCAGCAAGAAAGAAGGCTTTTTATTATCGAAGGAGAACATCTTCTTGAAATGGCAAATAACGCCAATAATCTTTCGTATGTTTTAACAACAAAACATTTAAATAATATTAATCAAGAAATAGATCAATATATCGTTCCAAAAGAAATATTAGAAAAAATAAGTGTAAGTAAATCTGCACCAAATGTTATTGGAGTATGCAAATTCATCAATGACACAATAAAAGTCACGAATGATATTGTTTGCTTAGATTGCATACAAGATCCTGGAAATCTTGGCACAATTTTGAGATCTTCCCTTGCTTTCTCATACTTTGATATATTAATAAGCAAAGATTCTGTAAACAAATACAATGAAAAAGTTGTTCAAGCTTCTCAAGGGGCAATTTTTAATTTAAATATTGAATCTTTCGATATAAATACATTAATAGATTTCAAGAAAAATGGTTATAAAATTGTCGTGACCACACTTGCAAAAGATTCGATAAATCTTGCTGATTTCAAGAAAAAGCCAAATGAAAAATATGTCTATGTTTTTGGCAATGAAGGAAATGGTGTTAGAAAAGAAATTCAAGATATTGCCGACTACAAAGTATTTATTGAAATGAAAAATATAGATTCGCTTAATGTTGGTGTTGCAGCAGGAATTGTCTTGTATAATTTAAAAAAATCATAAAAATATTTGTTAAATATGATTTTTGCAAATTATAGTTTAATGATATAATCATTATGCGTTGAAAAGGAGTAGTAGTAAGTACTATTA
Organism: Acutalibacteraceae bacterium; assembly: GCA_963655445.1. Classification (GTDB taxonomy): domain Bacteria; phylum Bacillota_I; class Bacilli_A; order RFN20; family CAG-826; genus Onthovivens. Next base: position 3,182 of record CAVKEL010000083.1, read on the forward strand.
ATTTATAGAGAGAAGTTGGTGGTGGAAAAACTTCAATTAAAACTTATGAATTCACCTTAGAGCAGGTTTGATGAACCCGTACATATGCGTTAAATATGTTAATTAAGATTTTTAAAGAATTAGGATGGTACCGCGATTTATTCGCTCCTAACTAGTTCTTTTTTATTTTTAAAGGAGAAAAAATTATGGCTGAACAATTAGAATTTAAGTTTGATACTCAATTACTTATTAATGGGACAGGGCTTAACGAAGATGAGATCAATGAGTATATTACAACTCATTTTAAGGGAGATTGCTTAATCGCAGTTGGTGATGATACTTTAATTAAGATTCATTTTCATACTAATGAACCATGGAAGATTCTTGAATACGGTCAATCACTAGGCGAAATAAGTGATGTAGTTGTTGAAAATATGCAACGTCAAGCTGAAGGATTAAAAGGCTAGTTTTAAAATTTTGGGGTAAAATTATGGAAGATAAAGAAATAGAATCGTTGGTTAGTGAGGCTTTAAACGATATAAAAGAAGCCGATACAATCGACAAAATTAATGAAGTTAGAAATAAATACTTGTCAAAAAAAGGAAGTATTTCTTCTTTAATGCTTAAAATGAAAGAGTTAACAATTGAAGCCAAGAAGAAATATGGACAAATTGTTAA
>CAVKEL010000084.1:0-4297 GCA_963655445.1 Acutalibacteraceae bacterium
GATTCTTTATCTAAAATATCATTTAAATCAAGCGTGAAAGATATAGTATTTTGATTGCTAAAAGTTGTTTCAACATTACTTGATATTAAATTAAACTCATAATAATCTTCTTTAACTAAACTTTCTTCATCAAGATTTTCCTCTGTTTTTTCAAGGTAAATTGTATAAGTAGAATCTAAAATTGAATCTTTATATGTAACAACTTGATTATCATAAAAAGCAATAATCATGCCAGTCGAATTATTATAAATATCTAAAATATTCAAGTAATAAGAATTGTCATTTTCAATATATTTAGATATATCAATATCAACTTTATATTCATCATCATCTAACTCAATATATTCAATTTCAGTCTTACCAAAAGATAATTTCTTTATTTCTTCAGATCTAAATAAAATCTCGTAGTATTTTTTATTATCAATTATTACAAAATCGTTTGAAATAATTTCTGGCGAAAGTGTTTTATACGTTTTCGAAAGTATAACATTATATGTTTTAGAAGGTTGAACATAGCCATTTTCTAGTGTATAGGTGAATGAAAGTTCATATTCTCCTTCTTCATAAATTAAGTTGTTGTTTTCATCAACTAAAGGTATTTCTAAATAAGCAAGATTAACTAATTGCCCACTTATCGAACTACTTGTATAACAAGATTTAATTAAAGGATGTTCAACTTTTCCATTATAGGCAGAATAATTTAAATTAGATAAATAAGAATCTAACACAATCTCCCCTGTTTTCTTATTTTTCAAAATAACTTGATTATCTTTTATAGCTCTTGAAACAAATTGTTGAATATATACATAACTCGAGACATTTTCAATTCCTAGGTTTATTAAATTTTTCTTTTTGTTATAAGGGACTTCTTCATAATAATCTAAGATATTCGTTTTACTATTTTGAATATTGTATTTGTCAGAAGTTGTAAGTTTTTCGTTTCCTACAGCAAAAATACTTCTAAAATCGCCATTTGCATATACTGGGGGATTTGCAGGATAGATATCAATAAATTGATTAACTATGTCTGATTCATAAGCTTTATTACTATCTCTTTCAAAAGTAAATGGTTCCACAGCTTCGGCGCTATTATGATCTCCATAAAAACCCATGAATGGTATTGATAAGTCTATATCATCACTATTTTGATTTTTAGATTCAAAAACCAAATAACCTTCAATTTGAGTTCCTGAAGTAAATTTTTCTAAATACTTTTTATTTTCCTCGCTTAGTGAGTAAGAAAAATCAAGTGTGCTTTCTCCAGATTCAATAGTAACATCAAAAGAAACATTGGCTAATAATTCATCTTTATCAGTTTTAACTTCACGTTCATTTAAAACATTTAAAGTTGCATCTGGAATTATTGTTGCTGGAACTTGCACATATAATGTTGCCTTATAATTTTTAGATTCTGCTGATTCATTATGAGTATTGATAGAAAAACTGATTTTTCCATTTTTAATATCATCATTATTTTTGAGTTCAATCTTGGCTTTACTAAGATCACCAGAAGAAAAATACACGTCTGACTCAATTGCTTTTTCAACATTTACTGAACCAGCACCAACTTTTCTAGGTGAAAGATATGATCCATTTGGATATTTTAATAATGATGCAGTAGATTGCATTCTTGCCATTAAAGTTTTTCTATAATTTTCTAAATCATCACCATCGTAATTACTAATAATATTTGCCATAGCTCCACTTATATTTGGAGTTGCCATGCTCGTCCCATCATAAAAAGCATATAGATTTTCATCTTTTTCATTACTTATTCCGCTATAAATATTTGTTCCTGGAGCGCTAATATCTGGTGTTAATGATAAATCGGTTTGACTCCCATCGCTTGAATATTCAGCATCCATTCTTCTACCAATTCTAATAACTTTATTTGATTCACTCGATAATAAATCATATGTGTATGTGCTACTTAATGCAGTTGGAATATATTCTTCATTTGTTAGAACATGCCCACTTCCTGGATTTAAATTAATAATTGTATTACCTAAACTAGAGTCTGATTCCCTAGTGTTACAAATAATAATTCCAATTGCACCGCATTTATATGCATTATAAATTTTGCTTGTAAAGTAATATTTTTCGGCATTACTTTCAAGCTCTTCATCAGAAGGACCACCTCTTTTAACAATAGCAATCTTCCCTTTAAGATCTAAATTTTTATATTCATCTTCTGTTCCATAGCCTGCAAGAACATATTCCAATTCTAGAAAATCTTCATTTTTATCAATTAAACCTTGGAAAGTTTTTACAACTGAATTTGTAAGTTTTGAATTTTCAAATGTACTAGTAAGAATTTGATCTTTTGCAAAAAATAATTTATTACTAGCAGTCGAAAATGATGTCAGCATTGATTCATCATTTTTTAAATTTGTTGCACCAATAGAATTTACTTTTGAATAAGCAGCATAAGAACCAATTTCGCTAGGTTCAATTGTATCAATTGATATATATTCGCCAACTCCCGTTTCAAAATTATTTTTACCATCATTACCTGCAGCAAAATTAACTTGAATACCTGCATCATAAAGTTTATCAAAGATATTTTTAAAATCTTGTGACAATGTATAATCGACTAAGGAACTGCCAAAAGACATATTTATAACATCACACTTTAAAGACATTGCATCCTCTAACGCATTTAAGATAGCTGATTCACTAAAGTTATGTCTTGAAGTATTATCAGTGACTCTCATCAATGCAAGTTGAGCATTTGGAGCAGCACCTAAAAAAGTATTATTTGCCCCAGCAATTCCAGCAACATGCGAACCATGATACTTTGTATTTTTATCATAGGTCATAGTTGTATCATTAGTTGCATAACTATAATAAAAAGGTATTTTATTATTTAAATAACCTGCAGTCTTTGCATGAAATCCACTTCCGTTTTTAATAGATGAAATAGTTGATTTAGTATATTTATAATTCTTTTCTAAATCTTTAAACATTTCGTGATCGACTTTAAAACTATCATCAATGACGCAAATTAAAGTATTTTCTCCTTCTTTAGTGGAGGAAGGAATATTCATTTCTATACGACTATAATCTTTATCTGGTTTTGTATTATTTGTGGCATCAGGAACAAAATAAGAATCATCATAATTAAAAGTTTTGTTTTCAAAAATATTTTTAACATAACTTATATTTTGAACCTTCTCATAATCTAATGAACTAATAGCAATATTTAACATATTTGAAACATTAGAATATGAATTTAAAATACGATAATTTAAGCCAACTCTCGATTGTAATTCGTTTATAAACTTCTTTTTTATAACGTTTTGTTCTTCACTTGATTGAGTTCCATAATCTTTTAATTCAATAAAAATATTTTTATCTCTTTCTTTTAATGTATCTTTGTTTAAATTTGAAATTAAAGAAGTGCTTAATAAAGTAAATCCTGCAAACAATAAAACTACTTTTTTTCTCATACCAAATGATTATATCAAAAGTTATTTCTCTTTTCTTTACAAAAAAATTCCACCTAATTTTAATAAGTGGAATTTAAAAACATAAATAATTTTAAATAATTTTTATTCTTCTTTTCCTAATGAATAATATAAAACAAAAATTAATGAAACGATAAAACCAGCATACATAAAGCAACTTGTAAGGATACTTCCAAGTCCTAAATAAGCACCATAAGTATTACCAATTAAATAAGGTGCACAAATGACTAAAGTTCCACCTACAGCATAGAAAATCATAATAACACTAAACGTGATTATATTAACTTTCTTTGAAACTTCATAATCAATAAAACTAAAGATGATGAATATAACTGTAGTAACTAAAGCAACCAAACTTAAGATCCACGCTAATGTAAGTAATCCGGTATTACCAACTTTTGGGTTTCCTCCACCAAATATTCTTATATACAATGAATAGGTCCAGATTTTACTAGTTGAAGAACTATTTAAGGCCCTAAAAGCTGGAGTAATCATAGTGGCAACCCCAAAAACGCCAAGAATAATTAGTAAGACATTCTTTAAACCTTTCTTCATATTTCCCTCCTCTTTTTTGCGATACAAAATAATTGTAGAGAAAATCAATTATTTCTCAACACATTTTTAATTAAAAGTAATTAAAATTTAAAACTAAGCCGCAAAAATTAATTAGTGACAAAATATTTCACAGCACAAAGGAGGATGAACGATGAGAAAAAATAAAATAAAAGTGTGTGAACTGACTAATTTATATTTAGATGACATAAAACTCACTTACAAGAAACTTACATATGAAGAAAGGGAAACTATCATTAAAAAATATTTACTTAATT
>CAVKEL010000085.1:0-4305 GCA_963655445.1 Acutalibacteraceae bacterium
GAGCAGCAGAACCGCTTCCACCATTTAAAATTAAATAGCTAACTTTAGAAGAAATCACCATTGATAAAACAGCCATTGATCCTAAAGAAAAATCAAAACGACCACTATTTAAATTTATAGATAACGCTATTGTTGTAATTGTTGTAATTGCAGCTGATAAAACAAAATTAGAAAAACTCGCACTAGAAGGAAAGATTTCTCTTCCATTAATTGCACAAATAATTAATAAAACACCAATAAAAATGATTGGAATTATAAAAGTTCCAAGTAAATTTTTACAAGTTTTCTTAATTTTATTTTCTTTTAAATTTTCGCTCATACTTTTTCCTCCAATAATAGGGTTAGAACTAGGAATCATCAAAAGGAGATGATGATTCCTAGTTAAAGATGTATATAGTTTCTTAAAATAAATATTTATTTAGGAGTTCTATCAGTTTCAACAAATGCCTTAAATTGATCAAAAGTTACATTTTTACCAATAATCGTATCTAAAAGTGATTTATTAATTATTGGATTGTCTCCGCTATCAGCAACTTGGAATTTTTCTGCAGTAGATGCATCAGTTGCAACGCCATAACTTTGACCTAAAGAAATAGCTTTGTCGCCATCCTTAATAACATTTCCATGAATTGCGTTATATGTTGCTGCAAAAATAGGTCCAATACTTGAAGCATATTTACCAGCTAAATAAGTAAGTTTCCCACCTTCTTGAGACATTTGAGCAACATTACCAGCGGTAAATGAATCAATATCAGAATAATTCACGTTTGCACCACTAAATACTGATGAGAAGAAAGTGGTTGCCATACCTACTGAAAGGAAAGCATCAATACCTTGAGCAATTGCTCCACCAACTTCACTATAAACAGTATCTGGATTAAAACCTTGCACGTATGATTTTAATTCGATGTCGCCTTTAACTTTTGTTAAGTCAACTGATTGATCTTTGAAAAGTTGAGTTGCAACAGTTGTCATATCGCTTGAAGAATCATATGTTAATCCAAGACCAGCAAGAGTTCCTGCAACACGATAAACATGCATTGGGTTAGGAATAAATGCACCATATAAAGCAACACTTTTAACTTTTACAGTGTTCTTATAATATTCACCCATTGCTTTTCCTGCTTCATATTCAGTTTTCATATCAGGTCCAATTTGACCAACAAAACAATCATAACTTGCATATTTTGTATATTGATCATCATCTAAAACACCTGAAGCAACTGCATAATAAATTTTATTTGTTTCGCATGTTTCAATTTGCATTGCTCTATCACTTGCTGATAAAGAAATAACTGCATGATAACCTTGAGCAGCAAACGTCTCAATAGCAGATCTTTCTCCTGCAGCATCTTCAAGAGCTTCAGTGTAAGTAAAATCGACATTATATTGTTTTTCAATATAACTCTCGTAATAATTGCGGAAAGCTTTTGCTTCGTCACCATTGGTATCTGAAACTAAGACACCAATTTTTGCTTTTTCATCATCTCCAATTGAAGGGAATCCATTTCCTGAATTCTCACCACATGAGCTAAGTCCAACTAAAGCACTTATACTTAAAAGACTTGAAATAGCAACTACCTTTAATTGCTTTGTAAAGATTTTCATTTGTTTTCCTCCATAAAACCTTTTTATTTTTACCGTTTGTTCGGTTAGAACCTTTTTTATCTTGGCAAATTCTGCGATTTATAATTCATTGATGTTACGTAAACTATAAATAAGAAGAATACTGCACTAATTATTTGAGAGATGCCATAACCTGCATTCCCTTGGATTAAAATTTTTAAAATATTATCTAGAATCACGTATGAGAAACCACCGACTATTGCCGAATAAATTTTTGATCTTGGGCCACCAGAAATAGGCATACCACCAAAGACAATTGCAACAATAATTTGCATTCCTAGACTTCCTGCAGTCGTGGTTGTTACAGATGGCGTATAAACTAATGTTAAGAATGCACCAAGCCCAACACCAAGACCAGCCATTACGAAGGCAATAATTGCATATTTATTTAAATTTATACCAGTTAACTTCGCACATATTGGGTTTCCACCAAGAAACTTTTGTCTTCTTCCAATTTTTGTAATTTCGAAAACAAAATAACAAATAGCAGAAAATAAAACGAGCATTGTAATTTTAAAATACATATTATCTAGTGGTTTTACTACACTTGAAGGTATTGAAATGCCGCCAAGTGATCCCCCAAAGGTAGTAATGATTGTTGCAGATACTGCAGAAAGAACGCTCATCATTGCAACAGTTGTAACAAATACTGGCAACTTAAATACTGAAGCTAAAGTTGAACTCAATAATGAACATCCTATTGCAACGCCAAAGATAACTAAAATCATTAAGAACATACTATTAGTTGCGTTATAAGTCATAACTCCAAGTGTTGCACTAAATAATGTCGATGCGCCTAGAGAAATATCAAACGAGCCTAATGTATAAATAAATATTGAACCAGTTGCAACTATTGCAAGAACTAATCCTTGATTAAATATAATTTCAAGATATCTACCTAGTCGATAACCTTTAATTGATACAACTATACAAAAAACTGAAAACAAAACTAATAGAGCAACTAATGGAAGTAAAGTTATAGCAACCTTCTTAATTTGGTGTTTTATTTTTGCATTATCTTTTCTAACTAAATTTGCATTATCCATAACTTTTCTCCTAAATCATGTAATCAATAATGTCTGCTTCACTAAGATCTTTACTACGCAAAAATTCTTTCTTAATCTCACCATCTTTCATAATGAGAATTCTGTCAGACATTCCAATCAACTCAGGCATTTCTTCTGAAATCAAAAGAATCGCTTTTCCTTCTTTTTTAAGTTTCATCATTAATTGATACATTGCTTGTTTAACACCAATATCAACTCCACGAGTAGGACAATCTAATATCAATATTTCACTTCCTCTTCCAATCCACTTTCCAAAAACTACCTTTTGTTTATTTCCGCCAGATAGTTGTTGAACAAGTTGGTTTCTGTTAAAACATTTTATCGATAATGAATTTATTTGATCATCAACATAGTTTCTTTCTTTTTTATCAAATATTAAAAACTTTCCAACTGCATATTTTTCCATACCAGCAATTGCAATATTATCTTTAATACTTGCCGGTAAATCCAAAGACTCAATATCTCTATCTTTCGAAACATATCCAACCTTATGTTTCATTGCAATTGCTTCGTTTTTAATAGATATAGTCTTGTTATTTTCATATATGACTACTTCACCACTATTTTTTGAAATAGCTCCAAATAAGATCTTTCCAAGTGAATGCATTCCTGAATGAGCAAGTCCACCAATGCCTAAAATTTCACCTTTATGTAATTGAAGATTGACATCCTTTACTCTATCGTTAAAGTTCAAATTTTTGCATTCAAGCAATATTTCTTCGCTATAAGTAGGATCAAAATCATTTCGATAATAACTTCCTTCTAAATCTCTTCCTATCATAGCTTTTCTTATGCTATTAGGATCAAATTCTTCTTTTTTAAATGAACGAATAATTTCTCCATCTCTTAAAACTGTTAAAGAATCACAAACTTCCATAATCTCATCTAAATCATGTGAAATAAATACAACTGCTTTTTTGGTTCCTCTAAATTTATTTATAATTCCATATAAAATTTGACGTCCATCATGAGCTAATGCTGTACTTGTTTCATCAATAACCAAAACATCTGGGTCTTTTAGCATAACTTTTGCAATTTCAACAAGTTTTCTAGCTTGGAAATCTAATGAGCTAACTAACGCAAATGGATTAATTGATTTAATCCCTATATTTTCCAAAGCATCTTTAGCTGCTTGAGCCATTTTTTTCTTATTAATAGACCCAAATCTCTTCCCATTTTTCAACCTAAAACATTTAAATTCATCTAGGTTTCCTAAGAAGATATTTTCCATTACAGAAATTCCAGGAATAGTTCCGCTCTCTTGAACAATCATGCCTATTCCACCACCATTGCCTTCATAATCAAGAGCATCAAGCATTGATGATGGGTTCCAATCTTTTCCTTTATATGTCATTTTTTCGCAAGAAGTTGCTTTTTGCATACCTGAAAAAATTGATGAAATAGTAGATTTTCCAGAACCATTTTCACCTATTAATCCAAGAACATCACCTTCTTTAAGTACAAAATCAACATTTTTAAGGGCAGTAACTGGGCCAAATACTTTAGTCATTTTTTTAATTTCAAGAATGGTCTTTTTTGTATCAATTTTATTTTTCATGCTAAAATCTTAAAATTGAAAGCGCTTTCTAACAACTTCAATACTTATTCTTTT
>CAVKEL010000086.1:0-9651 GCA_963655445.1 Acutalibacteraceae bacterium
CTCCACTACCATGTTGATCTTTTTTAAATGTAACTTTGTTATCAGTTAAACTTGCAAATTTTTCTCCAAGTTTTGAAATAACTTTTTCAACTGATGTTGATCCACAACTTAATAATTCTACTGATTGAAATTCTTCTCCACTATTTCCGCCATTTGATGAACAACCAGCAATAGCCATCAAACTTAATACTGCTAACACGCCTTTAAATAACTTTCTTTTCATTTCCTTTTCCTCGTTTTAACAATTATATTTTGGAGAAAACAAATTTAAGTAAAAACCATAATGATGTAAATAAATGTAAAGAAATTGTAAACCAGCTTTTTCTCTATTTATTCTTATATTTAGTAATAACAAAACTACTAGAAAATAACTGGTGAAAAAATACATAAATGATTTTATTTTGAACACATCGAAAAAAATGCTATTCTTTTCTTATGAAATATTTAATTACTGGAGCAGCAGGATTTATTGGAATTAACTTCCTTGAATACATGATTAATGCGCATATAAATGATGAATTTGTTTTAATAGACAAACTCACATATGCAGCAAATGAAGACCATTTTCTTAAAATATTAAAAGAAAATAAAGCCATAGTTTTTTATAAAACAGACATTTGCAATTCTAAATCTATTAATAAAATTTTTGAAAAAGAAAAACCAAATATTGTTGTTAATTTTGCAGCAGAAACACATGTTGATAGATCTATTAAAAATCCTAAAATTTTTGTTAAAACAAATATCTTAGGCACTAACATTTTATTAGAAGCATCAAAGAAATTTGGAGTCAAAAAATATATACAAATATCAACTGATGAAGTTTATGGAAGTTTAGACAAAGATACTTTCAATATTAAGTCGGAATTTAATATTGATGACCTATTAAAGCCTAATAATCCATATAGCGCTACTAAAGCAAGTGCTGATTTACTAGTCACTTCATATTCAAAAACATATCATCTACCTACCAATATAATTAGAATGACCAATAATTTTGGACCATATCAAAATAAAGAAAAGTTAATTCCTAAAACAATATTAAATGCGATTAATAAAAAGCAAATTCCTTTATATAAAGATGGTAGTAATTTAAGAGACTGGTTGTACGTAAAAGATAGTGTTAAAGCAATTGATTTAATTATAAATAACGGTGAGATTGACAAAATTTACCATATTTCAACGCATAATTTATTGTCTAATTATGATTTAATCAAAATGATTTTAAAAAAATTAAATGCAAGCGAAAAATTAATAAAAAATATTGCAGACAGACCAGCTCATGATTATGCCTATTCATTAAACACTAAAGAAACCGAAAAAATAGGTTTTAAAATCAATGCTGATTTTGATAAAAATTTAAATGAAACAATTGAATTTTATAAAAATGAATCAAACATGAAATTATAAATATCATATATGAATTTATAATTGGTTGAATCTTTCTTTTTTTATATGTGATTTTTACAGAAAATATATTAAATATCAAAAAATCTCAGTTTCCTGAGATTTTGATTTTATAATCCTGATTTTTTATTGATTTTACCATTATAAGTAATATCGTAATTAGATTTAGAACCTGATAATTCACTATTCCAATGTGTTACGAGACCATCACTATTAATTGTGATACTTGTTTTAGATGTTCCATCAACCAAATAGTCGTATTTAAGTCCGCCATCACTTAAAGTATAAAACTTATAATTTGCAGCAACTGATTCATTTTCTGGGAATGTAGTTAAAGCATTAACAAGAGCCAATATAGTTGTCATATAACCTTTTACAGCAATCTTAGCAACACTTTCAATAACTACTTCACCACTTCCTAAACAATATTTATCATCCTTCTTATAAAGTAATGACTCAATAGCCTCTCCACCTTCTTTTTGTTCAAACATATAGTAATAATAATCATTATCAGTTTGGTCTCCATCAAACTTATGATTTGTTGCTACTCCATCTGTATCATATGTTTTATAAGTAGCACTTAGTGTCTTAACATAAGTTGCAGAAGCAGTCGTATTTGACTTTAATTTTGTATAAAGTTCCTTTGCTTCGCTATATGTACACTCAGTTTCTTTAACGCCGCAAGAAGACAAACTTGCAACAACCAATAATAAACTTGGAATTAAATATCTTTTTTTCATTTAAAACTCTCCTTTTAATCTATAGATATAGTCTAGTTCTATAAAATTTCAATTTCAATATCAATAAAAAATAATCCACTTTTGGTGGATTATTTTATTAATAATTTAAACATTACATCTTTTCTGGCGCACTAACACCAACAAGATATAAAGCATTTTTTAAGACTATTTCTGTCGCTTTAACAAGACCCAATCTTTCATTACTTAATTCAGGATTCTTTGGATCATTAATTTTGCATGAACCATAGTATGAATGGAAGTAACCTGCTAATTTTTGAACATAAGTGCAAATCATATTTGGAGCACGAGTTTTAGCAGCATTTCCAACGATAGATGGAAATTCCATTAAAGTTTTCAAAATTTCTGTTTCTTTTGGATTTGTTAATAAATCGTATTTTGCAGGAGCAACAAATCCCTTAGCTTCAGCCAAAACATTATGAGCTCTAGCAAATGCATATTGTGCATAATAAACTGGGTTATCACTACTCTTTTTACGAACTAATCCTAAATCAAAATCCATATGGGCACCAAGTTCTCTTGCTGCAAATGTATATCTTGCTGCATCTACTCCAACATCATCACATAATTCACGTAATGAAATTCCGTTTCCAGTACGTTTTGACATCTTAACTTCTTTACCATCTTCAACAAGTCTAACCATTTGTTCAAGATCGATTTCTAAGCTATTTGGATGACCTAAACATGCAAGAGCTGCTTGCATTCTTGCGACATAACCATGATGATCAGCGCCTAAAAGAATAATTAATTTTGGGCAACCTCTTTCAAATTTATACATGTTATTTGCGATATCTGGTAAAAAATATGTAAATGAACCATCATTTTTAACAAGAACTCTATCCTTATCATCTCCATATAAAGTAGTTTTAAGCCATAAAGCTCCGTCTTGTTCATACAAGACTCCTTTTTCTCTCATATCATCCAAACATTTTTTGATACGAGCATCATCATTTTCATAGAAGTATGATTCAGGCATCCATGAATCAAATTCAACGCGGAAATTCTTTAAATCATCTTCAATTTTCTTAAGTTCAAGTTTCTTTCCGGTAGTTTTAAAATATTCAAGTCTTTCTTTAGAATCAGCATTGAGCCATTTATCTCCATCTTGTTCAGCTATTTTATTTGCAATATCAATAATGTCTTGTGCATGATAGCCGTTATCTGGAATTGGATAATCTGTTCTTCCAAAATGTTCAAAATATCTAGCAATTAATGATTCACCAAGCATATCAATTTGATGCCCAGCATCATTAATATAATATTCTCTTAAAACATCGTACCCACTAGCTAACATTAATCTAGCAATTGAATCACCCCATGCAGCAGCACGAGCATGTCCAACATGAAGATCGCCAGTTGGGTTTGCACTAACATATTCAAGATTAATCTTTGGTTCTGATTTCCCCATATCATTATGACCATAGGTATCTCCAGCATTAATAATTGCATTAATTGAATCTGCTAATGCACTCTTTTTCATTTTAAAGTTAATAAATCCAGGTCTAACTGCTTCTATAGATTCATAATCTTTTGCAACTTTTTTAAGTTCTTCGACTATTTTTTCAGCAATTACCATTGGATTAGTTTTTAATGGTTTAGCAAGGCGCATTGCAATAGTTGTTGCATAATCTGCCATATCTGGATCACGTGGGATTTCTACAACAATATCCTTCACAAACTCTTCATTTTGATAAACATTGAGAGTAGCTTGTTTAACATATTCTTTTAAAGTACTTTGCATATCACTCATAAATTTTTGCTCCTTATATAACCGCCTAAATATTTTATAATATTTAGAACCCACTTTCTATACATATTGATGAAAACTATTAATTTTCAACAAAAAAACACACTTTTTTAAAAATATTTTGCAAAAATATACAATTTAAAACAATTCCAAAGACTTGCTATTCTAGATAAAGTTTTTGAACAATATAAATGCTATAATCAAATTAATCTTGGAGAAAAATATGAAAACAGTTACACATTATGATAATTCTTTATTATCAGAATTAGATGCTAATGTTGTTGATACTTTAGAAGAAGAGGGAAAATATTGGACAGTTTTAGATGAAACCATCTTTTATCCTGAAGGTGGAGGAATGAATAGGGATAAAGGAACTATTAATGGTCTAGAAGTCCTAGATTTAAAAGAAAAAGATGGGATCATTTATCATCTATTAAGTGAAGAAATTCATGGAAAAGTCCATCTAAAGATTGATGCAGAAGATAGATTAAGAAGAATTCAATGTCATACTACGCAACATTTGGTTGCAGCAATTTTCATAAAAGAATATATGATGGAATGCACAAGCAATAGTTATATTAGCGATGGAACGTGTGATTTGATAATGAAAGGTATTGAAATAACACCAGAAATTTTAAAGAATGTAGAAAAGAAAGCAAATGAATTTATAGATCAAGATATCCCTGTTACTATCGAATATATTTCACGTGAGAATGCTAAAAAATTCACGGATGATTTTAGTGACTATGAGAATTTAGATTCATATAGATTAGTTTCAATTTCAGATTACGATAAAGAATTATGCGGGTGTCCTCATGTTCCCAGCACTAGATATTTAAAAGGCATAAATATATTAAGTGCTCATAAGATTAAAGATGGTTATCAAGTTATTATTTCTTGTGGAAATCATTTAATAGAGAAAGCTCACGAATATTATGATGCGATAACGGGAGTATCAAATTTATTAGCAAGCAAAAATGATCAAATAGTTGAAGCTGTAAATAACTTATCCGAATCTTATAAACACATAAATAATCGTTTGAATTACTATAAATCAAAATATTTAGAACTTTATTCTGAAGAGAAAATTAAAAATCTTGATTTTTCAAAAATTAATGTTGTTTTAGAATCTCATGATGATTTAGAAATGAAAGATTTACAATACCTAGTATCAAAATTTTCTTCATTAAATAATGTGATAGTTATTGGTATTCTTAAAAAACAAGATGGATCATCAAATTTAATGATTGCAAAAAATAAAAATATCGAAAATTTTAGTGCTCGCAATATTTTTACTTTAATTGTTAAGGACTATGGATACCGAGGCGGCGGTAATGATGTAATTGCACAAGGCGGCGGTAAATATTTTAAAAATATGGAAGAAATAATTTTAGAGTTAGTTAATAAATCTTTACAATAATTAAAATTCACGAATGTTTTTCATATGTATCCATGCGAACAAAACCATTTTTGAATACTAATTTTTCATGTATGAACATATATCAAAAATCAGTGAAATTTGTTAAAGATAAAATTAAATAATAAATAATTGGAATAAGAATAGCAGGCAATAAGTCACCAGTTTTTATCTTTTTAATATCCATCATATTAAGAGCAATTGCAAATATAATTGCATATCCAACCATACAGACACCATTAAGAATATTCCCGCCTACTTCCGAATTTAACAATCCTTGAAGTGCTCCAGCAAAAAGTGTTAATCCACCTTCATACAATAAAATCGGAATGGCGCTAAAAATAACGCCATAGCCAAGAGAAGCTCCCATAGCAATAGCCATAGTAAAATCTATAACAGATTTGCAAATTAAAATATCATATTTATGATAAACACCTTCTTGAATTGACCCAAGTATAGCCATTGCTCCGACACAAAAAAATAATGTTGCAGAAACAAAACCTTCCGAAAAATTATTTAGTTTAAATTTATTTTGACACCATACACCAAATTTGTCTAAATTATCATTGATTTTCAAAAGATGCCCTATAACTGCTCCTAAAAACATCGAAATAATTAGGCAAAGAGTACCATGGCTTTGCATTGTAAATTCACCACTTTCATCAACTGAAATTGTTATCATTCGTGGAATAATACCGATTATAGCGACAAAAACAAGACAAATACACATTGCCGTAATTAGTAAATCAGTTAGATCTTTTTTAATTCTTTTTTTAAGCAAAACCCCTAAAAGGCTGCCAACAATAATTGTTCCAAAATTAACTAATGCGCCCATAGGATTCGCTTTCTTTTACTTGCCAAATTTTTCGTTAAATCTATCCATTGATTCTTGGATGATTCTTTCAGCATCTTTTCTACCTAAAATAGTTGTGACTGTAGTTGTCTTACCTTCTAGTTGTTTATAAACTTTAAAGAAATGCGAAATTTCATTTAGCATATGAACTGGGAGATCATTGATATCTGTATATTGAAATAAATCAGGATCATCATAACAAACACTAATAATTTTTTCATCTGGTTGACCTTGATCCACCATTTCTACTACTCCAATAGGAAAGCAACGAACAAGTGTCAAAGGTTGCAAGGATTCTTGACACATAACTAAAACATCTAATGGGTCTCCATCTCCTGCATATGTACATGGGATAAATCCATAGTTATGTGGATAGTGAGTTGATGTATACAACACTCTATCCAAAATAATTAATCCTGTTTCTTTATCAAGTTCATACTTGCATTTGCTACCTTTAGGTATTTCAACGCAAGAAACAAACTTACTTGGTGTTATTCTTGTTTTATCAAAATCTTTCCAAATATTCATGCTATTTCTCTCCATTAATTTCTAATATATATTTTAATATTGTATCGTAAGTTTTGTAAATCGTGTCTATTACTACGTATTCATTTGCCTTATGGAAATTTCCGCCATCTGGCCCATAAATAAAAGTTGCTGGATGCTTTTTATTTCTATTAAAAAGTCTTGTTGCAAAGTAGTTAAAATCACCGATGCTACTAAAATAATCAACATTTATTTCGCCATTATTTTCTGCTTTTATTATATCAATAAATTTCATAGCATATGGATTATCTTTTTCAACATAATAAGGTTTGTAGTATCTAGCACCTAAAGATGGTTCAGGTCTTAGAGAAATCTTATAAGGAACTTCTACACCAGCTTTTTTAATAAGTTCTTTTGCTTCATTTAATACGTATTTTTCATCTTCAAAACTTACAATATGTCGATGAATTGTGACACGAGCCTCATCAGGAACAGAGCAAGCTCCACCATCGCTATTAACCTTTAAAACACAAAACGAACCTTTTCCAAGTATTCCATCACTTTTAAGCTCAACATTTTTTGATTCAAGTATGAATTTTGCTGCCTCAATTGCAGCGTTTACACCACTTTCAGGCTGAGACGCATGCGCACTCTTGCCATAAAAATCTACGTTATAAACAAAGCAACCTCTTGCGCCTAGGCAAAGGACAGGGAAATTTTGGTTACTAAAAGCTGCACTAGGTTCGCAAGAGATTACTAGATCGATTGGTGGTAATTTATAATCGTTAATTAAACTATCAGCTCCTAGACCATAGGGGCCTTCTTCATCACTAACAAGAGTTAGTATAACTCTTCCGGTTAAGCAGTCTTTATGTCTATTGAGGTATTTAAAAACATTCATTAATATGGCTGAACCGCTTTTCATATCCACTGCACCGAGACCATAAATACAACCATTATCTTCTAAGGGAATAAATGGGTCGCTATTCCACCCATCACATACAGGAACCGTATCTAAATGCCCATTTAATAAAATGGTTTTACCAGGCTTACCACTATCAATAATTGAAATAATGTTTTTCCCAGAATAACCAATAACTAGTTTTTCATGATATTTCATTATTTTTGCTTCAATGCCATTATTTTTAAGCCAAGAAGCACAATAATTGATAATATCATCTTCGTGATAATAGACGCTAGGGATACTAATAAGTTTCTTTACGAGTGTTAAAAGACTATCGTCTTTCATGTTATTTATTCCTTCTAACATTAAGATATACTTTTTAAATTACAAAACTTAACATTTCAATTATTAAAATTTGTAAAAAATTGGATAATTAAAAATCTCCCACAATGTGAGAGATTAATTTTATTCGATGGTTTTATCTAAACGCTTCATTTCAACAGTGTCTGATTCAACACAATTTACAAACTCAGCATCAGGATTTTCACTAATAATATCGCAACCAGTATCTTTGAAATATTTTATAGTTTCTATAACATGTTTATTAAATTTTTCTCCAGGAACAATAATTGGAATTCCAGGTGGATAAATCATAACTGCTTCTTTAGAAATTTCACCTTCACAATCTTCTAATTTGACTTTTTTTAGAGGAGCATGAAATGCAACACGAGGTCTTAAAACAAGTTCTGGAAAGGTATTATTATAATGGTGATCTTCATAATAAATATTTGGATCATAATATTCTTTACTAATTTGTTTTAAGGCGTTAATTAAAATATCACAATTTTCCTTTTTCATACCAATTGCAAAAAGGTATAAAAGAGCATAAGTTTCGCTTAATTCGCCTTGTACATGATATTTATCTTTTAAAATTCTAAAAACTTCAAAACCATTAATTCTTAATTTATCAACTTCAACAATTAATTTTGATTCATCAAAATCATATGCACCTTTTTCTAAAAAATAATCTTTTCCATGTGCTTTAAATCCTGGGATTTTATTAATTTCTTGAACACAATATCTAGCATATCCAATAACTTTATTAATATGTTTTGATCCTTCAAAAACTAACCACTTTCTTGCGCAATCTAATGAAGCTAAAAGTTGAGTATTTGGTGAAGTAGTGGTAATCATGTTATAAGCTTTCATTACATTATAGTCGCTTATAATATCTGATTTTATAAATAAAGCACTACTTTGAGTTAAACTTCCACCACCTTTATGAACTGATGTAGTAGCCATATCAGCACCTGCTTCCATTGCAGAACATGGCATCTTTTTTGAAAAATAAAAATGACAACCATGTGCTTCATCAACTAAAACAATCATTCCTTTTTTATGAGCATATTTAACGAGTTTCTTTAAATCACAACAGCAACCAAAATATGTAGGATTTATGACAAAAACCGCTTTTGCATCTCTATTTTCATCAATAACTTTCTTCCAAGTTTCAAAAGTTGGTTGCATAGCTATTTCTGTAGATTGATCAATCTCTGGCATAACAAAAACTGGAATTGCACCACTTAAAATTAAACCATTAATAACAGATTTATGTACATTACGAGGCAAAATAATTTTATCATTAGCTTGAAGACCACTCATAAGCATAATTAAATTTCCTGAAGTACTTCCATTAACTAAAAATTTGCAATACTCAGCACCAACAGCTTTTGCAAATAACTCTTCCGCTTCCTTAATTGGACCAGTAGGTTTCATTAAATTATCCATTCCACGTGGACTATTTAAATCAGTTTTATAAATTTTATGACCACATATTTTGCTTAATTCAGTATGAATATTTCCTTCATGACCCGGTAAATCAAAATGTGTATTTTTTTCAGCTAAGTATTTTTCATAGGCTTCGCAATATGGAAGTCTTTCTTGTCCCTTTTTTTCAATAGTTTTCATAACATTTCCCGATTAATAAAAACGACCTTGATAATTATATTCATTTAAAATCAAATGTATATTAAAAATATATTATTTTTTAGATAGAATAATAAAATTGTTTTTGGATGATTT
>CAVKEL010000087.1:0-2765 GCA_963655445.1 Acutalibacteraceae bacterium
AGCTGGATAGAGCAACAGCCTTCTAAGCTGTGGGTCAGGCGTTCGAATCGCCTTAGGATCACCATATGAAAATTAAAGAGTCTGTAAAAAGGCTCTTTTTTCATGGCGCTTTTGCAAATGTTCATATATGCATTTTTTCAAAAAACTATATAGGAAGTCGCTTCTTTTTTAAAATTTCGCTTTTTTATGATAGAATAATTTTCAGAAAGGAATTTTTTATATGAAACTTTTTAAAAAGTTTGTAGCTGAATTAATAGGTACTTTTGGACTTGTTATTTTTGGCTGTGGAGTTGCGGTACTTTTAGGACTTTGGGGAACAGATAATCAAAACCTTGTTGTTAATGATTTGGTTATTGCACTTGCTTTTGGTTTATCAATTGTTTGTATGGCATACTCTGTTGGAAATGTTTCAGGATGTCATATAAACCCAGCTGTTTCTTTTGGCGTCTTAATTTTCAATTATTTAAAACCAAAAGATAAAAGGAATTTCTCTTTTGTAGAATTCTTAATTTATGTAGTTGCACAAATTGCTGGTGCATTTTTAGCTGTTCTTGTTCTTTGGGCAATATTTGGTAAATCAAACTATGGAGCTAATCAAGCAAGCGATTTCTTAAAAAATCTATCAGGGAGTTATTATTTAATTTATGCATTTGCTATTGAAACATTACTTAGTGCGATTTTTGTTTTCACAATTTTAGGAGTTACATCTCAAGAAAAATCAGAAAGAAGAGCAGGACTTGTTATTGGTTTGACTCTTACTCTAGTTCATATTTTTGGAATTCCATTTACTGGAACTAGTGTAAACCCAGCAAGATCAATTGCTCCTGCAGTTTTCGCTTATTTGTTTAATAACAATGCTACACCACTTAATGAACTTTGGGTTTATATTGCGGCACCACTTCTTGGAGCTTTAATTGCAGCTCTTTTATATGCTTTAATCTCTCATCAAAAAGAAGAAAAAGAAAACAATGAAGAAGAGGAAGGAATGGCAACAGAAGAAGTAGAAGAAAAATCTGTAGAAAATAAAACTGAGGAACCTTCAAAGGAAGAAAAACCTTCTAAAAATAAAAAGGCACTATCAGAGCCTAAAAAAGAAGAAAAGCAAATTGCAATTGAAAGAGTAAGTTTTGAAACAAAACTCAAAAAATCAGATAAAGATTTAAAGAAAAAATATAAAGCTCTTCAAGATGAACTTTTATCATATGGAGTTAAATCTAGAGTTAGTTTCAATGGTGATACTTATAGATTGCATAAAGTCGAATATGCATTTATAACCATTAGAGGTAAATCGATTAAACTTTATTTAAAATTAGATCCTAAAAAATATAAAGATTCACCAATCCCAGTTAAAGATGAATCAGCAAAGAAAAAATATGCTTCGACACCTGCTGTCATTAAAGTTAAAAGTGATTTAAGTGTAAAACGTGCAATCGCTTTAATAGATGAAACTATGAATGAAGCTAAAATTTTAAAAAAATCTGAACAACCAAAATAGATTGATGTAATCAAAGAAATTTCATAAAAGGAGATGCAAATAAATGCATTTCCTTTTATTTTTTCCGGTAATTTTCCAAAATTCCCCGCGTAATACTTATTGAAAGGAGGTTTTTTATATAAATACCGCAAAAGTTTTAAAGATTTTAGATGATTCAAGAATTTCTCGTACTTGTTGTAAATTAATAAAGGAGGAAAGAATTAAAAAAGGTATGACGATTAAAGAATTATCTGAAAAATCAAATATTTCAATTTCAACCATTAGAAGAATTGAAAGCGCAATTGTTGAACCAAGATTAACAACATACTACAAATTGTTAGATATTTTAGGCTTAACTCAAAGTAAAAAATTCGTTAAAAAATTAATGAAAAAGAAACTACTTCATTAAATCTTCGTGTCTTTAATTGCAAAATAAAATCAACTATAATAATGCCTATGAAAAATAAATTTTTAATTGTAGGTGCTGGTAAGCTTGGCAGTTATATTGCCAATTCATTATCCTTAAGTGGATATGATGTAATTGTAATTGATAAAAACAAAGACAAAATCGAATTTTTACCTATTACTTATAGTGGTTTAACATGTGTTGGAGATGCAACTTTAGTTGATACTTTAGAAAACAACAATATTAATACATGCAAATGCATTATTTGCTTAACTGATGACGACAACACAAATATTTTTATAGGTCATTTAGCGAAGGTGTTTTTTGAAGTTCCAAATATCTTTATTAGATTGAATGATCCTAAAAAGAATGTTCTTGTCGATAATTTAGGTATAAAAACTATCTCTCCATTTATTAGTGGGATCGAACAAATTGATAAACTTATAAAAGGAGCTAAATAGTTATGAAAATTATTATTTGTGGGGGCACAAACCAAGCATCCTACATTATCGATATGTTTAAAAAAGATAAAAAAAAGAAAAATAACTTAATAATCATCAATGAGGATGCTGATTATTCAAAATATCTTTCTAATAAATTTAAAGTACCAGTCATTGTTGGCGACTTTACTAAAACCTATATCTTAGATGATGCAAATATCTTAGGAGCAGATTTATTCATTACATTAAGTAATAGCGATACAGACAACTATGTTGCATGCTTGCTCGCTAAAAATGTTTATCAAGTCAAAAAGGTAATTAGCGCTGTTTCAAATCCAAATAACGTTAAAGTTTTTAAAAGTCTTGGCATTGATTCAGCTATTTCTTCTTCGTTCTTAATTGGAGAAACAATCAAAAACGAAAGTAATATTGAAGATGTCTTTAA
>CAVKEL010000088.1:0-5418 GCA_963655445.1 Acutalibacteraceae bacterium
CGCTTATATATTTTATCACGCAACTAAACGTTGCAAATTAGGTAAAAATATTTGTCATTAATAAAATATATTTTTAAAATCATTAAAAAAAACGGAATATTAATTTATTTATCATTAATATTTTTTTATAACTATATTTATTATAAAATATTGATAGGAAGGGAGAACTTACATGAAAACAGCTATTAGAGTTTTTGAAATTTTAGCATTAATATTAGCAATTTTAATAGGATTTGTTTGTGTATTCATGATTATTGGGCTTGCTAGTGGCAACGATCAAATTATTGATGCAGTCATTAAAAACAACCAAGAAATGGATGCAGCAACAGTCCAAGCAGCCATTTCTGGTTTACTTGGTTACTATGTATTTATGCTTATTTGGGAAGTTGTAAGAGTTGTTCTTACAATTGTTTCATTAAAGAAAGTAGGGAAACCAATCGACAAGAAACCTGTCGCACTTGGCGTTTTAAATATTTTCTTTGGAAGTTTCGTTGGTGGAATTTTGCTTTTATGCTTAAAGCCAGAAACTGCTGAATAATTTTAAAACTTAAAAATATTAAAAAAATCGTTGCCTGAGCGACGATTTTTTTATGCATCAATAATGAAACTTAATCGATAGAATGATAGAAAATCCATCTATGACTATTTAGAAACCATACATGGTTTAATTACTAAATTGAGATTTAATTACGTTATTATTGTAATAGAAGGTTGCATTTTCTCTTACATCTTCAGCAAAAGCGAGAGTAAACGCTGTTGTAGAGACTATTGATTCACCTTGATGTTCGTTAGTTTTTACAACATGGCTTTCTGATTTTTCTGAGATATAGGTTTTTGAAACACCATCTTCATATTCATACTTTGTTTGATCAACAAAATATAATGGAACATAGTCGTTTCCATTCATTACGGCCTTAAAATCTGTATTTTTAAGTGTAATATCATTCCCTGTTTCATTACTAGAATTAATAAAAATTGTATAAACCAATTTTGAACTAGTCTCGCTTTCAGCGATACTTTTGAAAGTTGATTTATCATATAATTCAAGTCTTAAACCATCAGATGAACTAGCGTTACATGATGATAATCCAATCGATGAAATCATTGCCAATCCAAGTGTTAAGCCTAATGCAAATTTATTTTTCATTTTTTTAAATTTCTCCTTCTTTTTACCACGATATTCTACATTAATAAGATGTGGTATTAAAGAAATATTTAAATAAAAGCATTGTAAATTATTAATATTAAAAATTCTTTATCAATAAGTGATTAAAGTTATAGAATATATGTATAGTTTTTACATATTTATTAAGGATGAATTTATGGAAGAAAATAAGAAGAAAAAGAAGTGGGTTAAACCACTCGTTATCACATTATCATGCGTGATTTTAGTGCCACTAGTTACTGCTTTAAGCTATGTTGGCTATGTCGCTATTTCTTATCATAGAATTGGTGATACTGACTTAGAAGTTAATTCAAAAGCAAGTCTAGAAAAAGTCGAGATAAACAAAGAATTAAGTTATACATCATACAATATTGGCTTTGGTGCATATAGCGATTATTACACATTCTTTATGGACACAGGATATGATGCTAATGGTAACCCAACTCAAGGAACTTATGGGAAAGCAATTTCAAAAGAAGATGTAATTAAAAATACTAATGGAGCCATAACAGCTGCTAAAAATTTGAATAGTGATTTTTATGCAATCCAAGAAGTTGATGAAGATAGTGATAGAGCATATCATGTTAATCAAAAAGAAGAATTTATGAATGCATTTAGCACGTTAGATTCAACATATTGTGTTAATTTTGATAGCGCTTATCTTTTCTATCCATTTAATGATCCTCATGGAAAAAGCAAGGCTGGATTAACAACTTTCTCAAAATATAAAATTAGTAGCGCATATAGAAAAGAATATACAATTTCAACAAGCTTCTCAAAATTCTTTGATTTAGATAGATGTTTTAGCATTAATAGAATCAAAACAAGTAATGATAAAGAACTTGTTTTAATTAATTCGCATATGAGCGCATATGATGAAGGCGGACTTATTAGAAATAAGCAACTAACCGAATTAAATTCATTTATGGTTTATGAATATAATAAAGGAAATTATGTAGTTTGTGGTGGAGATTTTAATCACGATTTATTAACAAATAATCCAATGTATCCAGAATATAACAAAGATAATTTTGCTTATAAAAACCTAATTAAACAACAAAAACCAGACTGGATTAGTTATATGTTTGATGATAATAAAACATCGAAGTTTGATGAATCTTTAACAATTTATGCAGCAAATAATGAACCATCGTGTAGAGATTGCGATGTAGTTTATACACCTGGCGATACATTTGTTTCTACAGTTGATGGTTTTATTACTTCAAAAAATGTTGAAGTCACTAGTGTTAAAACAACAAAAACTATTGAACCAAAGGGATTTTCGTATAGCGATCATCAACCTACAACCTTAAAATTTAAGTTAATTTAAAAATATTTGCATTATGAATTTTTATATGCAAAAATAACAAAGTTCATCGGAGGGCATTTATTTAAAAAAGATGCTGGATAAGATGCTGGAATGGATACCAGATATTATCCAGTTTTTATTTAAGTTAAAAGGAGATCAATTTATGGATTTATTAAATGGAAACTTAAAGAAAATATATTTTAAATATCTTGCAGCTGCATTTGGTAGCGCCCTTATTACAACTATTTATAGTTTTGTAGATATGGCCATGGTTGGTCAATATCATGGGCCAGATGGTGCAAGTGCACTTGCAGTTATCGCTCCAATTTGGAATATTATTTATGCTCTTGGTCTATTAATTGGAATTGGTGGATCAATAATGTATGCTTATACAAAAGCTAAAACTGGTGATGCAAAGCTTGCAAATAAGTATTTTACTGCTTCAATTTTTTATGGAATTATTGTCACTGCAATTGCTTGGATACTAGTTTTAATTTTTGAAGACAAATTATTATATTTTTTCGGAGCCAACGATACTTTATTGCCTCTTTGCAAAGAATATTTAGCATATATAAAAATTGGCTTACCGGTATTTGCTTTTACGCAAATTATTTCGGCATATTTAAGAAATGATAACGATCCTATTCTTGCAGGAGTTGCTGTTATTGGTGCTGGTATTTTTAATATCTTTGGTGATTATTTATTTGTTTTTGTTTGCGATATGGGAATTTTAGGAGCAGGTATTGCAACTATGATTGGCGCTGCTGTTTCTTTAATTATTATGATTATCCACTTTTTCAAAAAAAGTAATACTTTAAAACTTGTTTTCGAAAAAGACATTTTTAAATTATTTTGGCCTATTGTCAAGAATGGTTTTCCAACATTCGTGGTTGATTTTGCTATGGGTATTCTCACAATTATTTTTAATAATCAAATAATGAAGTATCTATCAACTGATGCATTATCAGTTTATGCAATATTAATTAATATATCTACTTTTGTTCAATGTAGTGGATATGGTGTTGGTCAAGCAGCCCAACCAATTTTATCAACCAATTATGGTGCAAATAAAATAGATAGAGTTAAAAAAGTTAATAAATATGCAACAATTACATCATTTGTTTTTGGTCTATTTTATCTTTGCTTAGTCTTTTTAATTCCTAACCAATTAGTTAGTTTCTTTATGAAACCTACCGATTCAGTCTTATTTATTGCGCCTTCTATTTTAAGAAGATATGCGATTTCATTTGTCTTATTGGTATTCAATGTTTATTCAACATATTTCTTTCAATCAACACTAAAAAGTTATGTTTCTTTAATTGTTTCAGTTGCAAGAGGTGTCGTAATAAGTGGAGCTCTAGCTTTACTTCTTCCATTAATCGAACCAAATTTCATTTGGTTTACAATGCCTATTACGGAATTATTAACTTGTTTATATGTTGTATTTGAAATGTTTTATAACTATAAGAAAGTATTGAATACGAATTTACAAAATTAATAATCTAAACAATGGATAATAAAGAATATAGATTTTATTATCTTTAACTTTATAAATAAGTTTTTTATCATCAATTTTTCTAGAATAGTAACATCAAAATTCGGTAAGTTGCTCAGATACAGTTATATAAGCGTTTTCAAAAATGTTTTTATAGGCATCTTTATTGTAATTTTAAATTTCAATAATAAAATTAAAACGATCAGTTAAAAATTTTAAAGGAGAAAGTTATGCTTATAGATTTTAATAAGATAGAAGAAGATAAAGTTTCAAATTTCCATGGCGGTGATAAAGATGTATTTTTTAGAGCATATGATGAAAAAGGAAAAAGAATTATGAAAACAAGAATGATTCCAGGTTCATCAAATGGACTTCATAAACATGAAACAAATTCAGAAATAATTTATGTAATAAGTGGAGAAGGCGAAGCTTATACTGATGGCGTTAAAGAAATTTTAAAGCCAGGAGTCGTAACATATTGTCCTCTTGGATCAAGCCATGAAATAAGAAATACTGGTAAAGAAGATTTAGTTTGTTTTAATGTGATTTGCTAGAAATATTGACTCAATCAATATTAAACCAAGGTTGAATATCTAACTTTTAGAAAAAAACAAATACTTAATTATATTTTTTTATACTTTAAGAAAAATACATAGAATATATATATTTAATTAAACTTAATGAGCATTTTTATTGACTTACTCTCATTAAAATTCAATAAATTTGCATATAATCGACATTTTTATTAATATATAGATATGGAATTTGCAGGATTACAAAAAATATCTTTAGTAGATTATGAAGGTAAAGTAGCATGCACTCTTTTTACTGCTGGATGTAATTTTAGATGTCCATTCTGTCATAATGCAGATTTAGTAATATATGCTAAAAATGTTGATTACATTCCTTTTGATGAAATTTTAGATTATCTCAATAAAAGAAAAGGTATGTTAGATGCGGTTGTTATTACTGGTGGGGAACCTACTTTAATGCCTGATTTAAAAGAAAAATTATTTGAAATTAAAAAACTAGGTTACAAAATTAAACTTGATACTAATGGAACAAATCCTGATATAGTTAAAGAATTAGTTGATCTTAAATTAATTGATTATGTTGCAATGGATATTAAAAATTCTTATGAAGGATACGCTAAAACAATAGGTTTAGAAAATTATGATTCAAGTAAAATTTTAGAATCTATAAATTATTTACTTAGTGGCGAAGTAGATTATGAATTTAGAACGACATTAGTAAGAGAATTTCATAAAGATGAAGATATTAAAAATATTGCTAAAATGATTCAAGGAGCAAAACGATATTATCTTCAAGAATTTAAAAATAGTGGTCATTGTATTGATTCATCGTTACATGAAGTACCTCTTCATGATGCTATGAGATTTAAAAGTATTTTGCTTCCTTTTGTTAAAGAAGTAAAACTTAGAGGATACG
>CAVKEL010000089.1:0-883 GCA_963655445.1 Acutalibacteraceae bacterium
TTGCAAAAAATATCGATAAAATCAACATTTTTGACCGCAGGATAAATTAATATTTGTTATAATTTTTCTTATTAAACATATATTTTATTTAATATTATCTGATAGGAAGTGAAGATTAAAATTACTGATTATTTCAAGGATGAATACAAAATAAAATTTTATCTTGCGGTTTATCTTGCGGTTTTTAAAAAAATATTGAATTAATCGAAATTTTTGACCGCAAGATAAATTGCTTTTTTTGGTATAGTTTTATTTTCATTAATAACATTTAATAGAATTTAAGAGGTAAAAAAATTAATTGTTGCAATTATAAAAATAGTAATTAATTCTTTAATTTATTGTGATTCATATGCAGATATTGATTGTTAAGTGATAATAGATCCTGAAATATTGAAAAAGTCTAGGATTATTCGATAATTTTGCACGTAGCGATACTAGACATATTAACTATATATGTTCAAAAAATAGTATTGGTTAATTCAAGCGCTTATTTTATATAAATAAAATAAATCAACTAGAGATTTCTAGCGTTTTTATATATGAAGATTAGATTAAAGAATTTAATAAATTTAACATTTAGTAGTTTATGCGTAGCATTAACCTTAATTGGGATGCTTTTGTTTTCATATATGAAGAAAACAACTGATTTAAATGAGCATATAACAGTTACAGTTTATGAAAATACTTATACTAGTTTATATGTTGATTTAAAAGATATTAATCCAGGCAGTGAAACAAATTATGTAATTAACGTTGAAGGTGATGATCTTTCAAATTTTGATTTTACTCTTAATTTCTCTGAAAACAATAATTCAGGTCGTTTAGATGAATATCTTAGTGTTGAAATTAAAGCAAATGATTTTTGTGTAGAAAAGAATTTACA
>CAVKEL010000089.1:893-2546 GCA_963655445.1 Acutalibacteraceae bacterium
AATTTACATGAAGTTTTATATGGCGAAGAAGAATTTAAATTAGGTAAAAACGTTAAATTAATTTCATTAACTTATAAGATGGATGAATCAATTGGTAATGAAGCTCAAGATGCTTTTGCTAATTTTTTAATATATTTAACTGCCACTAAAGAAGGGAGCGTGGAATAATGAAAAAAGAAAAAGAAACTCAAACTGAATTAGTAGATGGACAGAAAAAGAAACCATCAAAAGCTGAAAAAGTAGGTAATGTTGCATTAAATGTCTTACTTGTTCTTTTTGTGGTTTTAGCAGTATTTGTTTTAACTATTTCGATTTCTTCTAAAAAAGATGAAGATGGTACAGCAACTATTTTCAATACTCAACTTAGATTTGTTCAATCAGATTCTATGGGAGCATGTGATGAAACAGATGTTAGTCAATATAAAATAAAATCTATACCAGTTAAGTCTTGTGTATTTGTTGAAGTTATTCCAACTGATGAAACAGAAAGAGCAAAATGGTTAGATGAAATTGAAGTTGGAGATGTTTTAACTTTTAAATATGTATATGTTGCAAAACAAGAAACTATTACCCATAGAGTTGTAGAAAAAGTGGCAAATAGTAGTGGAGATGGATATAAAATCACTTTACAAGGCGATAATAAATCTTCATCAACTGGTGTTCTTCAACAAGTAATTGATACATCAAATGTTAATTCACCAAATTATATTGTTGGTAAAGTTGTTGGACAAAGTTATGTATTAGGTCTTGTAATATACGCTCTTCATACAACAATTGGTATGCTACTTATAATTGTTGTTCCTTGTTTAATAATAATTGGTATTAATATAGCAAGAATTATTAAAGTATGTCTGGCGGATAAAAAAGAGAAAAAAGAAGAAGCTATTAATACTCAAAATAAAGAAATTGAAGAACTTAAAAAGCAAATTGAATTGCTTAAAAATTCAAATAATTTAAATAAAGAAGAAGAGTCTAAAGGAGAATAAAATCTATGAATATTGGTTTAGAAAACTTAATTATTATCTTCATTATTGTTGTCTTAGTTATTGCAACTATTTGTATTGCAATTATGGTTTATGAAATTATTAAAGAAAGAGTAGATAAACGTAAATTAAATAATAAAGAAAGTGAAACAAATGTTAAAGAGAAAGCTAAAAAATAAGACTAGATGATATAAATTTAAATTTATAAATTTGAGAGGAGAAAAGAAACATGACAAAAATAAAAACACGTGTATTTCTAAGTGCAATGGTTTTAATTATGCTTGCAGGTTTACTTATAACTGGTGCAACTTATGGTTTATTTACTGCTACAAATACTGTATCAAATCATTTAAAAGCTGGTAATTTAAATGTTTCTTTAGAAAGAACTACTTATTATAAAAAAACTGTTAATAGTGAAGGGTATTTAGAGACTTATACATATTCTTCTGCAACCGATTTTACAGGAGCAGTTAATGCTAATATTTTTGGATTAGAGGATAATGAAGTTGTAGTTCCTGGATCTCAATATGGAGCAACTTTAAGATTAAGAAATGGTAAACAAGTTGGCTCTACTTATGTTACAAGTTCAGTTGCTTTTAAGTATGATGTTAAACTCGTAGTTTCTAGTGATTCAGATAGTGAATTAGCTAAGCAAATTTATATTCAATAT
>CAVKEL010000090.1:0-3601 GCA_963655445.1 Acutalibacteraceae bacterium
CCTGTGTAATTTTCACCTTTATCCTTAAAATTACCTCTTTGTTCTTTTCCTACTTCACTATCACTTCTTTGAAATTCAAAAAAATAAAAATTTTCAAAACTATGCTTGTCTCCTTTATAAAAAGAGTCTACATAATCAAATACTTTGGTTTTTATACTATTACATGGATTGCAATATGCGCCAAAAACATAAACTGCATATTTTTCATTGTCATGATAAAAATTTTCGATCGAAATATAATGATCTAAATAATCATTATAAGTTCTAGTTTCTTCGGTATTTGTTTCTCCGCAACCAACCAAAAGCAAACCTAAAATAGGTAACACAAGTTTCAATTTATTTTTCATACCCTTTTAAATAATTCTCGATATTATCTTCTAAAACTACACAATTGAAAACAGCATTAGATTTAATGTGTAGCAACATAGGAACAAAGTAATAGTTAATATCTTTTACATTTTTTGCACCTATTGAATCTAACGAATATCTCTTAATAAAATCAAGCTTGCTCTCATCTTCATTTTGAATAGTTTCTTTAAACAAGAAATCGTCTTTTTCGCCAGTAAAATCAAGTAAATATAATTTAATTTTTGGATTAGACTCTATATAATTACTTACTTTGCTAACTATCGCTAAACAATGAGGGCAAATAGTCCAATATACCAAAACAAAATACTCATCTTCTTTTTGCCTTAAGATATCTTTCGTTTCAATAAAATATTTTTCAAATTTCTTATAAGGTTGCATTAAATGCTCTCTTTCTTTGATGATTTCTTAATTATGAATTTAATAAATACAACAATTTCATGAACGATTAATGGCGAAATTGAAAGAACCATTGTAATAATCCATTCATTAACATCTAAGTTTGCTGTATTAAAGACTGCTCTAACTGCAGGAACCTCAATAACTAATAATTGAAG
Organism: Acutalibacteraceae bacterium; assembly: GCA_963655445.1. Lineage (GTDB taxonomy): Bacteria > Bacillota_I > Bacilli_A > RFN20 > CAG-826 > Onthovivens. The sequence continues at coordinate 924 of CAVKEL010000090.1, forward strand.
TGCAATACCTGCAAAGAATGCAATTGCCATCATCCAATTTTTATTCTTGAAAATATGAACAAATGATTTATTAACATTACTCATACCAAGCATATGGAATAATTCAGCAAATCCAAGAGTTGTAAATGCCATTGTTTGGGCTTGATGTAAAACATCTGCATTTGTTTCATATAATGTTTTAATGTTCATGAATCCAAAGACTCCGCCATTTGGTTGAACCCATGCACAACTAAAGTATGCAAGTAAAACAGCAACAGTAATTGAAGCACCATAACCAAGTGTGATTAAAAGTCCACCATGAGCAAAAATTCCTTCTTTTGGATCACGTGGTTTATCTTTCATATTATTTGGATCTTTTGGATCCATACCAAGAGAAATAGCTGGTAAACTATCAGTAATTAAATTAATCCAAAGTAAATGGATAGCAATAAATGGAGCAGGTAAACCAACACAAACAATGAAGAACATTCCTAAAACTTCAGCAATATTACTACTTAATAAGAATAAGACTGTCTTCTTAATATTTGCGTAAATTCCCCTGCCTTCTTCAACCGCTTTTTCAATACTTGCAAAGTTATCATCAGTTAAAACCATATCTGCAGCACCCTTTGCTACATCAGTTCCTGTAATACCCATTGCAATACCAATATCTGCTGCTTTTAAACTTGGAGCATCATTAACACCATCTCCTGTCATTGCACAAATATTTCCATTTGCTTCAAAAGCTTTAACAATATTGACTTTATTTTCTGGCGAAACACGAGCAAAAACCCTAACAGTTTTGCAAGTTTTTTGAAGTTCTTCAAAAGATAATTTATCAATGTCTTCGCCCATCATACATTGATTTTTATCGGTTGCAATTCCTAAATCTTTAGCAATTGCAAATGCAGTATCTTTGTGATCTCCTGTAATCATTACAGTTGTAATTCCAGCTTCTTTAAACTTTGTAACTGCTGGTTTTGCTTCAGGTCTAGCAGGATCAATCATTGCAACAAGACCAACAAAAACTAAATCTTCTTCTGCAATTTTGTCTTTTTTAGTATAAGCAAGAGCTAAAACTCTTAATGCTTTATCACTAAAATAAGTATTTGCTTTATAAATATTATCAATATCTTCTTGCTTAATATCTCTAACTTTACCATTTTCTAAAATAGAGGTTGTATGTTTTAAAACACTATCTAATGCGCCTTTAGTATAGATAATATGTTCTTTCTCATTAACTTTATGTTGAGTTGACATCATTTTTCTAACTGAATCAAATGGAAGTTCATCAACTCTAGGAGTTAAATTTTCTAAATCTTTCTTGTGCATATCAAAATTATTTGAAAATACAACGAGAGCAATTTCGGTAGGATCTCCATAACTTCCTTCATCAACTGTAGCATTACTACATAATGACATACCTTTTGCTAAGAGTTTTAATTCTTCACAATCTTTATCTTTATTAAAATCTTTTGCATCAAAATAGGTATTATCAACATATGCTTCAACAACTGTCATTTTATTTTGAGTCAAAGTACCAGTTTTATCGCTACAAACAACACTAACTGCACCTAATGTTTCAACACTTGGTAATTTTCTAACAACAGTATTTGCTTTAACCATTCTTTGAACACCAATTGATAAAACAATTGTAACAACAGCAGCAAGTCCTTCAGGAATTGCAGCAACAGCAAGAGCAATTGAAGATAAAACCGCTTCAATCCAAGATTCAATGTTTGAACTATTCCCATCTACAAAAATCCAAACAATATCAACTAAAAGAACAACAATAACAATTCCTAAAGTAATATAACCTAAAACTTTTGAAAGTTTTGCCAATACTTTTTGAAGTGGAGTTTCATCTTCTTCCTCATCATCTATCGCTTTGGCAATTCTACCAATTTCAGTTTCCATACCAGTAGAAACTACAACACCTTGTCCTCTACCATAAGTAATTGGAGTTGACATATAAACCATATTTATACGATCACCAATTCCAACATTTTTAGAGAAAACAACTTCAGAATCTTTTTCAACTGGAACACTTTCACCAGTTAAACTTGATTCGTTAGCCTTTAAATTTTTTGCTTCGATTAATCTTAAATCTGCGCCTACAGTGTCACCTTCTTCAAGTATGACTACATCGCCAATTACAAGATCACTTGATTTAACCTTAAATCTTTTGCCATCTCTTACAACTGTTGACTCAGGTGAAGATAGTTTCTTTAAAGCATCTAATGATGTTTGTGCTTTAATTTCTTGAACAGTTCCAATAATTGAATTCATTACAATAACTGCAAGAATAATTATAACGTCTGGCCAATCACCAACTTCTAAAAAGACATTCTTTCCACCAACACCACTTTTAAGGTAAGTAATTGTTTCATATGCTGAAACACAAATAGTAACTGCAATTGCGGCAAAAAGAACAAAAATCATAGGATTATTCATTTGTTCAAAGAATATTCTTATCCATGACTTCTTTTTCTTTTCTTCTAATTTATTAGGGCCATATTTTTCAAGACGAATTTTTGCTTCTTCACTTGATAATCCTTTTTCTAAATCAGTTTTTAATCCTTCTTCAATTTGCTTCGATGATAAAGTTTCAAAAGCTAGTTTTACTTTTTCTTCTTTATTTTCATTATTAATATTTGAAGCAGCTTTTTTCATACAAAATCTCCTTTGATTTGATATGG
>CAVKEL010000090.1:3611-10816 GCA_963655445.1 Acutalibacteraceae bacterium
GATATGGTCTTGCTAATTAACTCTAGAACGTGCGGGTGAAAAACCTAAGTTCACCGGGATGTCGCTTGCGTTCTACTCGCTACTCCCCACTTCTTGATATTTTACTCATTAAATAAATCTATTTCAAATAGAAATAAATTTTCAACAAATTATAAATCTAAAATACATTAGGGATATATCTAAACTTTTCAATGAATTCATAAAACTCTCGAGGAGTTAAAATAAATGGATCTATTGGAAAATGTTTCTTATTTCCAGTTACAAGATAAACATTTCTTTCGCTCATTCTCTTCTTCAAAAAGACTTTAAAGAAAGGAATGTCGCTCTTATCAACTAGATCTGCTTTAATATCTGATATATCTAATTTTTCTCCAAACATAATTAATTTATTAATAAAATCATCTCTTCTAACATACCCTATATTAAACTTGCTTCTTGATAAAACTTCTTCATATTCAGAAAGCATTTCTTTTGAATATATTGCTTTAACTTCCTTTGAAATTGCATAAAAATAATCCACAACTTTTGATGGAAGTGATTCCTTTTTTAAAAACGAAGAAACAACAACGTTTGTATCATAAATAACGTAAATCATTATTTCTTCTCCATTCGTTCTTTTCTCACAAGAGCAATTTCAGCATTTATTTCTTCATCCGTTAAATTACAAGTTCCATTTCTTTGAGCTTCTTCTCTAGCTTCTTGTAATGATATGTAACTAGGATCATTTTTATCAACAGCAAACAAATCAAATGGAACACCATTATTTAGAATTAGTGACGACATAGCCATTCTTAAATAAGTTTGTAAATCAAATCCAAATCTTTCGCAAATTTTTGAAGCTTTGTCTCTTATCTCTTTATCAACTCTAAATTGAACTAAACTTTTACTCATAATTTTTCCTCCTTTCAAGTAACATTATAATTCAATTACATTCAATTGCAAACAAATGCATTGTTATTGAATGTCTATAGAAAAGAAAAAATCCCTCTCTATGCAATTTATAGGGAGGGAAATTTAGAAAAATTATCAATTTTCTTAAAACTTACTTCATATTTTTGTACATTTCATCGATTTTTGTATTAATTTCACGAATAGAATCAGCATCGATCTTTAATACTTTTCTATCAAAAGTATAAAGTCCATTTATTTCATCTTCAACATCACTAACTTGTGTATAAATTGTTCCCATTAAACCTTTTTCAATTAAAAGAATAATGTAATCATTATGCAAAGAAACAAAATGATTAGTTAATTCTTCGCTTGTTTTATATCTTCTATAACCAAATGGCTTAGTTCCATAAAAATGATCTTTTAAATATAAACCATAGCCACCATATTCACTTAAAAATTGAGGTCTATCTAAATTAAATCTGTCTTTATGGATTTTGTTTTTATAGAAATAATTATGAATAGATAGGAAATCGCTCTTACCAAAATCTACCCAACCAGAAGTTGTATCATAAAGTCTTGTTGGATCATTATCTTTAAATCTTGAATAATTTTTAACACTATCGAATTGCCCCCACCCTTCATTAAATATTGTATAAATAATGATTGATGGATGATTAAACAATTCTTTTTGAATTATTTTAGATTCATTAATCCATTCAGTTTGTCCTTGTGCATTATTTCTACCATAAGTTTTATAAGATTTATTATCTTTTCTTCCTTTATAACTTGGTATTAATCCAGGCAAAAAAGTGGCTTTTTTGCTTACTTTTCCTCCACCATTAATAAAATCTTGAATTACAAGCATCCCAAGTTTATCACAATAATAATAAAATAAATCAATTTCTGTTTTTATATGTTTTCTAATTGTATTATAACCAAGGAATTTTAAATTTTTGATTTCATTAAAATAATCTTCATAAGCATTAGGAGTTAAATTTCCTAAAAAATAATATCCTTGGTCTAAAACACCTTTAATAAACACGGGTTTATCATTTAAATAAAATCTTTTAAATCCATCATATGCTGTTTTAATTTCTATTTTTCTTAAAGCAAAATAAGATTCAACTTTATCATCCATGAATTGAAATTCAACTTTATATAAATATGGATTATTTGGTTCCCATGGAACAAATTTTTCTGGTTTTACAAGAGTTTCTTGATTTGTATTCATCAAAAATTCTTGATTATCAATCTTAACTTTACATGTACCATCATAAGTTGCATCAATTCTTATTCTTAAACATCCTTTATCATATAAAGTTGTATAAATAATATCTTTAATATAAGCTTTATCAACCGATTCTAGCCATACAGGCTTGTAAATTCCACTTGTGGTTGTATAAAAAATTCCACCTCTTTTAAGTTTTTGCTTTCCAATTGAATGGAACGATGTGTCACTTTCATCTTTTACGACAACAAAGATATCAAATTCATTTGTGACAACATAATTTTCAATATTGAACTCAAATTTTGTGTACCCTCCAATATGGCTACCAATTTTTTGATTATTAATATAAATATCACAAATTTGATCAACTCCTTCAAAATGAAGAATTAAATGATCTTTGATAAATTTTAAAGGCAAAACAACATGTTTTTTATAAATTAAATATTCATCAGCATCCAAAAGATGATTAATTCCACTTAATGGAGATTCAACAGCATAAGGAACCATACAATGTCTATCAAATTCTATCTTGTCAGGATCTTTTGTAATACATAATTCCCAATCACCATTTAAGCAAAAATAACTATCTCTTTTAAGCAATGGTCTAGGATATTCACTTAATGGAACATTATTATAATCAATTTTAATTTTCTCTATTTTGGTCATAAATTATACCTTTATTCTTAGAATTGTTTAATTTTTTCTCTTTAAAAATAAGAATGATTGTTGGAATAAAAACGGTAAGTAAAGCAATCCCAGCGACAAGCCAAATTAAATTTTGTGGTAATTTTTGAGTTTCACCAAAATCATTTATATATGTTTTTTGTGACATATCAACAATTGCTTGTCCAATTAATGGTCCAATTATCATAGGGAGTGCAACTTGGAAGATCATTCTTATTCCTTGAAAACTGCCTTCTTTACCTTTTGGAGTAAATTCTCTTAAAGAAGCATTAATCGCCGTACCTGAAACAATGTAGCCAAACATCATAACAATTCCAGCAATGATTGTATAAATTAATTGGCCTTCTTGAGCAAAGAAAACCATAATTAAACCAATAATAAATATAGAAGTCCAAACAATCAATGACTTAAATTTTGAAACTTTATCCATTATTCTTCCAGCAAGAACACTTAATGCAGCACTTAAAACAAGAACAGTTCCCATTAAAATCATAAAATTTGTTCCATCAATTTTTAATGTAAATTGGAAATAAATCATCATATATGGAAAGAAAATTTGAGTTGCTGCACAATATAAAAAATCAGCAATTAAAATAATATATAAAATTTTATTTTCTTTTATAAAACTTGGTTTAAATAAGAATTTTCCCATATTTTTCTTCACTCTTTTCAACCTTTTCTTTAGGAAATAAGAATAAAGAAATTAAGCCTACGATGAATACAAAACCACCTACGATACAAAAGAAAATGGTCCAATCGTTATCTTTTACAGCAAATGTAAATAAAACTGTAATCAAAAGCATTGAAACTAATGGGAGAACAGATAATACACCTTCTACTTTACCTCTATTTTTATTTGATACATTTCTTGTTACATATGAATTAAAACATGCATCATTTGATGTGCTTCCAAAGAAAGTCATTATACAATCAAGAATAATAATCATGATTGATGCAACAAAAGCGGCACTTTGAACACTAACTAAACCAGATTCAATAAGATATTTTTTATCAACAAAAGCAAAAGCTAAAGTAGAAATACCCCAGAGAAGATATCCACCAATTATAAATATTTTTCTTTTACCAACTTTATCACTTAAACCACCCATAAAAATTGTTGTTAAACATGCAGTAATTGCACTTAATGCTACAGTCCAAGTGATTATTGATTGATAATCGTTATATCCTTGTGCAAATATGTAATTATTTAAATACATGTTTTCTAAAGACCAAGCAAGTTGTCCAGCAAATCCAATAATTATAAAAATTAACCAATTTCTGGCTCCAACTTTTTCTTTAATTTGATTATCCATAAAACTTTTCCTCCGAAAAAATTTTAAAAACTAAAATTATTATAATTCAAATTAGGTTCGTTAGATATAAAAAAAGCGAATTTCTTCGCTTTTTTGAATATAAATAAATTTAATGGAATCTTGAATATTTATCTTTAATAGCTTCATGGGATTCATGAGATTTAATAACATCACTAACCATTTCAGCAATTGATAAAACTGTAATTTTTTTGCTCTCAGCAAATTCAGGATGTCTAATTGTATCAGTTGTTATAACTTCAGTGACATCATCATTTCCTTCAAACTTTGCTTGTGCATTATTATTAAATAAAGCATGTGCACAACAAATATAAACTTCTTTTGCACCTCTTTCTTTTAATATATGAGCACCAGCAAGAATAGTTCCACCAGTATCAATAATATCATCAATCATAATACAAATCTTGCCTTCAATATCACCAATAATTGAGGTAATTTCAGCAACATTTGGTTTTGGTCTACGCTTATCAATAACAACCAAAGATGTATTTGGAATGAAATTAGATAAATCTCTAGCCCTATAAATAGCGCCATGATCAGGAGCTACAATAGCAATTTTTCCTGCAACATCACTTCTTTTACTAAATTTCTCATTTAAATATTTAGCATAAATAACAGCAGGAGATAAATTATCATTTGGAATGCTAAAGAATCCTTGAATTTGTGGAGTATGCAACTCAATTGTTACAATTCTACTAACCCCGGACTTAACAAATAAATCTGCAACCATACGAGCTGAAATAGGCTCATTCATATGAGCAATTCTATCTTGTCTTGCATATCCAAAATATGGACAAATAAGGGTAATCTCCTTACAATTTGCTCTTTTTATACCATCAATAAAAATCAACGTTTCCATTATTCTATCGTTTACAGGAGCACATGTAGATTGAATAATGTAAATCTTTTTACCGCGAACGTCTGCCTTACTAGTGGCAAGAACTTCTCCATCTGCAAAGTGATGAATCTCAGCTTGAGATCTATCAATCCCAAGAAAAGCACAAACTTTGTCAGTGAGTTCGACGTTAGAAGATAATGAGAAAACTAAAATATCTTTTATCATATTTAGACCTCCGACTTCCTAGTCTTTTTAAATTATAACAACATTGATTTCAATAATAAATAAGAAATAAATAATCACCATCTAATCAACAAAAACGCATTCCTGCATCAGCTAGTGCAAGAATGCGTTTTTAATTTGATACCAAATTTTTATACACTCACGAATGAAATAGTTCGCTATTCCTCGTAGAATTCTAAAATATTTTTGTAGACCATGAGTCTTTCAGTTTCATTTAAAATTTCATGTCTCATATTTGGATAAATGGTGATTCTACTATTTAAGCCATATTTCTTATACATTTCATCAAGTTTTCTTGGGCCTTTACCATTGTTACCAACTGGATCACTATCGCCTGCTATAACATAAATTGGAAGGTCTTTTGAGATTTTCTTTAAATTACTTGGTTTATTTAATTTAGACAAACCTTTCAAAAATTCTAAATAAAAACCATTGGTGCAATGATATCCAGAAAATGGATCATTATCATAAGTTCTACAATTATCTTTGTTAAAAGAAATCCAAGCATTTGGACTGTCAGCATCCTTTACTGATTTTGCATATCCGCCAACTGCTAAATTATTTAATAAACCTGCTGGTTTTTCTCGATTGTTCTTATGGACAATAATTTTTGCTAAACCATAACCAATTTTACCAAGCGAACCCATATGATTGCTTCCGCAAATAACAACTTTATCAGCACTTGCGTAATTCTCAATATACCCTTGAGTAACAAAACTTCCCATTGAATGAGCAAAAATATAAACAGGTAAATTTTTATGATTGGCCTTGTAATCAAGAATAACTTCATCCATAGTTTTCATGAATTTACCAAAATAATCAGGAGCACCATGTCCCAATGGACCATTCTTGCCATCTCCTTGTCCATAATGATCAATACAAATTACGCTATAACCATTTTTATTTAAAAATGTTGCAAAATCATTGTATCTACCACTATGTTCGCACATGCCAGTAACAATTAAGACTAAAGCTTTTGGTGATGCAATTTCCCAAGAATTTCCATATAAAGTATCACCAAAACTGTTTTTAAAACTTGTTGTTTTCATATTTTTTACCTCTTTAATTAATTATAAAATAAGAAAAATAAAATTATCTAGTTATTTATCATTAAAATCTTCATCTTCACATCTATCTTTTAGAGAATTATAAATTTCCTTGTTAAAAAGACTTAAAGATAAAGGTGTAATCGATATAAAACCATGTGAGACATGATATAAATCGCCATCTTTATTTGTAAAGTTAATATCTTTGTTATCATCTTGATATAGATTTCCATCATCTCCCCAGACTAAATTACGATCATTAAAATCCATTTTTGAATATCTAATACCTTTGGCTTTTTCAGTATATGGGAAATTCACACTAATAATCCAATCTTTATTTGGTAAATCATGGCTTAAAATATAATCCATGACAGGTTTAGTGTATTTTTCAATATGTTCCATATGACCTGCAGAAGCACTAAAAGCAATGCTTGGAATTCCTTTATAACCAGCTTCAACACATGCACCAATTGTTCCACTCCAAATTGAAGCAATTGAATGATTTAAGCCTATATTACAACCACTAATAACTAAATCAAAATCAATTCCTAGACATGTAAGTGCAAAAATAACACAATCAGCAGGTGTTCCATCGACAACATAATTATAAGCATCATAATATCCGAAGGCTGGAGCTTCTTTACCAATTGTAATAGAAGTCCCTTTTGCAGACATAACATTCTTTGGAGCAACAGTATAAATAGTTCCATAACCTTGAAGTTGCTTCTTTAGTCTTTGAATACCTTCTGCTGAGTATCCATCATCATTAACTAATAAAATATTTTTCATAGATTCTTTTCCTAACATGAAAATATATTACTAAAAGCAAGTAATTCTTAAAATAAAGAATTTGAAAATTTTAATTAAATTTGAAAATATTTATTTTTTAGTTACAACTAATTTTTCATTAGATTCCATAATTATATCTGGAGAATTAGGTCTAG
>CAVKEL010000091.1:0-1869 GCA_963655445.1 Acutalibacteraceae bacterium
GTTAAAGAAACTCCATATTCGTATTTCACTGAATATGATTATCAATTTGTATCAACTTATTTCAAAGAAATAGAAATTAATGAAGATATAAAAGAAAATAATTACTTCTTAAAATTTGATGGAGTAATGGTTAAATGTAAGGTTTATTTTAATGGTGATTATTTAGGAGAATTTATTAGTACTTATCTTCCTTTTGAAGTTGATGTAACTAAATCAATTAAAAAGGGTAAAAATGAATTAATTGTTATAGTTGATTCTAACGAAGATAAATTAATTCCTCCATTTGGATTTGTTGTTGATTATCTCACATATGGTGGCATTTATAGAGATGTATTTTTAATCAAAAAACCAAAAGTCTATATAAAGGATGTATTTGTTCATGGTTCTATGGATGGAACTTTAAAAATTGAGAAAACTCTATCAGACACAGCAACGGATGCAACAAAATGCAGGTATGAACTTTACTATAAAGATGAATTGGTTAAGAGTTTCACGGATGACGCAACTAAAATTGAAGATGTTCATCTATGGGATATTGACGAACCTAACTTATATATTTTAAAAACAATCCTTGAAGATGGTGATTCTAAAGATGAGGTAAACGTTCGTTTTGGTTTTAGAGATGCAATATTTAAAACTGATGGTTTTTATTTAAATAATAGGAAAGTTAAAATAATTGGTCTTAATAGACATCAAGCATATCCTTATGTTGGATATGCAATGCCAAAAAATGCACAAGAAGATGATGCTTTAATACTTAAAAATGAAATCGGTGTCAATGCTGTTCGTTGTTCACACTATCCACCAAGCGATTATTTCTTAGCAAAATGCGATGAAATTGGTTTACTTGTTTTTGATGAAGTTCCGGGATGGCAACATATTGGTCAAGAAAAAGAGTGGCGTGAAAATTTCTGGAATTTTATTGAAAGAATGGCATTAAAAGATAGAAACTTTACTTCGATTATTGCTTATGGAGTTCGTATTGATGAATCACCAGATGATCATGAATTATATTCAAAAGCGAATGAAATCATTCATAAACTTGATCCATATAAACAAACAACAGGTGTTAGAAACTTCACACATAGTGAATGCTTAGAGGATTTTTATTCATACAATGACTTCTCTTGCGGAAACGAAATTCATGGACTTGATAATCCAAAGACAATACATAAGGATGGAAAACCATATATCGTTACCGAATGTATGGGACATACAAAACCTACGAAAAATTATGATCATGAGGCATATAGAGTTACAACTGCTCTAAGATATGCTCGAATTGTTGATGATTGCTATAAATATGAAAATACTTGTGGCTTCTTTGGCTGGTGTGCTTTCGATTATAACACTCACAAGGACTTCGGATCTGGCGATCATATATGTCACCATGGTGTCTATGATATGTATAGAAATTCAAAGATTTCTAGCGCAATATTTAAAGCTCAAAATTCTAAAGAACCATATTTAGAAGTATTGGGAAATCAAAATATTGGCGATTATTGCGCAGCAATTTTTGGCTACATTTATATTGCAACAAATCTCGATTACGTAGATTTTTATATAAATGAAGAATATATAAGTAGATTTTACCCAGATAAGAAAGATTATCCAAATACACCACATCCATTAATTAAAATTGATGATTTAATTGGCGATAGAATTAAAGAAAAATTCAGTAAAAGAGATTTAAAACTTCTTAAAGATGGATTTAATTATGTTGCGTTCCATGGTTATGGAAAACTTCCGCTTAAATATGCATTGATAATGGCTAGAGTTCTTATTCACACCATGAAGCCAATTTCATATTTCATGAATTTATATACAAAATACGTTCAAAACTGGGGAACCGAATCAACTGGTTATATT
>CAVKEL010000091.1:1879-2388 GCA_963655445.1 Acutalibacteraceae bacterium
ATTGTTATATTTTTAAATCATATAAAGATGGTAAAGAAGTCATCGTGAAAAGAGTAAGTCCATCAATGAAATTTGAATTATCATATGATGTTAAAAAGAACCCAATTAAGATTGATGAATCATATGATGTTACAAGAGTCTCAATTAAACATTTAGATCAAAATGGTTCATTAATGAATTATTCATTTATTCCTCTTGAGTTTTCAACAAATAGCAATATTGAAGTTATCGGGCCAAAAGTTGTTTCATTGCAAGGTGGCCAAATTTCTGTCTATGTTAAAGGCATTAAAAAAGGAAAAGGAAAACTCACTATTAAGAGTCAATTTGGAACAAAAGAACTCATAATTGATGTTGAATAACTAATAAAAAATCATCTGTGAAATCAAGTCTTCATGGATGATTTTTAATTATTTACAATCGAGTAGAAAGTGAAAAGTAAACTTTTCCGCTTCCTCTCACACCACCCTACGTACGGTCTTCCGTATAGGGCGGTTTAAATAAACATTCTA
>CAVKEL010000092.1:0-1198 GCA_963655445.1 Acutalibacteraceae bacterium
CCTATAAAATGGCTATATGAAAGTTTTTACAAAAAGTTATTATTTTATTTTTGTAGCATTTTTTGCAATTTTACTTGGCGGATTGATTACATCGTGTTTTTATGATTTGGAGGTTAATATCGCTGTAACTAATTTTGATAGTAAATTCGGAATGATTTGCGCCAGTTTTGGACAATTACCAGGTTGGTGTATGATGGGATTTTTTGGCGTTATAGCGTTTAAATTATCTCAACAAATTGATAAGAAATTGTATAAAGTGTTACTTATTATTTTTGCTGTTTTAGTTGTTAGTGTTAGTGGTTATCTAATTTTTGGCGATATGAATAGTAGCCATAATGGTTTCAAAGAAATAAGCAGTTTGTGGGTTAGAATCTTAATTGCTATTGCTTTAGAGGCAATTATTGTATTGATTGGCTATAAAGTTATAGATACTAAAGATACAAAAACCTTATTGAGAACATGGGTAATTCTTATGATTGCTTACTATCTTGGATTAGCAATAACTTTTATTATGAAAGAAATTTGGACAAGACCAAGATATAGATTAATTTATGATGGTTATGAGGGATATTCTATCTTTGATTTATTTAGAAAATGGTATAATCCAGGTCGTGGAATTGCTGGTGATATTTATCCTTATGAAGTAGTTCATAGTGATGATTTTAAATCATTCCCATCAGGACACAGTTATGATAGCATGACATGCATTTTACTTTCATATATTCCTTTATTAAACACCAAACAAAAAGATAAACCATGGATTAGATCGCTGATTTTAGGCATTACAGGATGTTATGCAATGATGATTGCTTTCTCACGTATTTTATATGGAGCTCATTATTTAAGCGATGTAACATTTGGTGGACTTATTGGTGTAATATGTGCTTTCTTTGTTCCATACTTCGGGTTTAAAATAGTATCCGGAAAAGAAAATGTTAAGAATTGTTAAATTGAATTTATATAACTACAAACTATTTAATGAAATGAGAGAAAATTGGTCTAATTACAATTGTGAATTAGATCAATTTTTTAATGAAACATTGAAAGTTGATTTGAATTTAAAACCAGTAGAAATAATTGCTCTGCTTCAAAAACAAGAAAAAAGTAGATTTATGGAAATTAATCCAGGTACTATTTATTTTTTATTTGATACTACTGAAAATTCATTTGTTGCTATCGCTAGAGTTTCTTTTATAAA
>CAVKEL010000092.1:1208-11293 GCA_963655445.1 Acutalibacteraceae bacterium
AAATGAAGACAAAAAAGGTAAAAACTTTAATATTGACATGAAAATTAGTCCGAAATATATTGATAATTCTTATGAAGATAATTTTATTAATCAACTTTCAAAAGTTTTTTTCGAAAGAAATAAGACTTTGCCAATTTTTAGAGTAAATAAAAATGACATAAAATTAATTTCTTCCTTGAAAAATAATCAAAGAAATTTAATAAAAACTGAGGATGTTTTTTCTTTTTATCAATAATGATTTTTAAATATCCATGAATGAATTTTTGATGATTATTTCATGGATTTTTCATATGTGATTTTATGTAATTTTGTCAATCGAAAAGCTATGAAGTTTTGGTACTTTTTATTTTATAAAAAACCTTTTACTTGCTATGGCAAAAATAAGCGAACTTGACTATAATGATTTCATGAAAAAATTATTTGATAAAATTACTAAAGATTCTTATTTTTTAAAAGGCACAATTGGATTAATGCTTTGTCTTTTTGCAATTTTTGGGGCACTTAATCGCGGATACGTATCAAGTTTTATTACATGGATAATTGCGTTCTTATTTGGATGGTTTTTCTATGCATTTTATTTGATAATGTTTTTAGTTGGAATTAGATTAATTTTTGCTAAAAAAGAATTCAAATTACAATGGGGCATTACTATTGCTGGACTTATTGTTATCTTTGTTGGTAGTTTAATTTTAGCTACAAATAATATTACTGGTTCTAGTAATGATAGTATGCTTACATTTAAAAATTTTGGCGAAGAATTTTCAAAAAGTGTGCAAGGCTTCCCAATTTTAAATTATAGCCAAATTTCTGGCGGATTTTTTGGCTTCCTTTTTGTTGCTTTATTTAATAGCGTTGTTAAGTATATTGGAACTAATGTCATCGGTGGTCTTTTGCTCGCTATTGGCTTAGTTTTAATTTTAATAAAACCTTCAATTCGTTTGGTCAAAAAGATTAAAGAGTACAAAAATCGTAATATCAAGAAAATGGAATCTGAGTTTAAAGAAGCTAACGATCAAACTGCTTTTACAACAACTCAAATTATGGAAAATTCACGAGCAACCACGGTCATTACTCCTGATTCTGAAATTGCAAAAGAAAACACTCAATCAATTGCAATTCAAAATCCTAATGGTGGAGTTGGTGTTGGATTAACAAGCATAAATAGAGCGCCTACAGGGCTTAAAAAAGCTAAATTTAATAGCGAATCTATTTATGAAACCGAGGATCAAACTACTACTTTAGAAAATAAACCTACAATTTCTGCTCCTGTTGAACAAAAAGATCCAAGATATGGTGACACAACTCATATTGAAAAAGATGAAATTGTTAAAAATGATGATATTCCTGTTGCTAAACCTGCAAGTTTTAAAGAACATCAATCTTTAAGTGATGAAAAAATCAAATTAGCTCAAACACCATATGAGAAATTAGATGGTGCTGATATTGGAACAAATAAACCTTCGATTAAATCAGGTTCAGCAAAGCCTATTAAATATAACTACCCTCAATTAAATTTATTAACTGACAGAGCTTCAAATATGAATTCTCCTGAAAATCTCGAGGTTTGCGAAGCAAGAAAAGATTTGCTTAATGAGGTTTTTGATGAATTCCAAATTCATGGAAGAGTTGTTTCGTATACAATTGGTCCTGTTGTTACACGTTATGACATTGAAATGGATCGTGGTGAATCTTCAAAAAATATTGAAAAATACCTTAATGATATTGCTGCAAAATTAGGCGGTATTTCATGCAGATTTGTTTCTGTTATTGAAGGAAAAACCACAAGCGGTCTTGAAATTGCTAACAAGAAAGGTTCACTCGTTAACTTTAAAGATTGTCTTAAAAATTTAAGTAGAGAACCAGGAACAGAATTCTTAATTCCGTTTGGAAAAGATATTAATGGACAATATATTCAAGGTGATTTAAAAGATTTCCCACATTTATTAGTTTGCGGAACTACTGGTAGTGGTAAATCTGTATTTATGCATAGTTTGTTAATGACTTTGATTATGCGTAATAATTTAGACACATTAAAGCTTGTAATTATTGATCCAAAACGTGTTGAATTTAATAAATACAAGAATATTCCATTCTTACTTTGTAATCCAATAAATGCTGCTGACGAAGCATGTTTAGTTTTAAATGAACTTTGCAATGTTATGGAAGAAAGATACGATTTATTCGATGAAACTGGCGTTGAAAATTTAAAACAATATAATAAATATCTTGTTGATCATGGTAAGAGAATGCTTCCAAGAATTGTTGTTTTAGTTGATGAATACGCTGATCTTGTTGGTGAAAATAAGCATTTACAAGCACCAGTTCAAAGACTTGCTCAAAAAGCTCGTGCTGCTGGTATTCATTTAGTTGTAGCAACTCAACGTCCATCAGTAAATGTTATTACTGGTGTTATTAAGAGTAATATCCCAACTCGTGTTGCTCTTCTTTGCTCTTCGGTTAATGATTCAACCGTTATTCTTTCGCAAGGAGGAGCTGAAAAATTATTAGGAAATGGTGATATGCTTGTTATGTCTCCATTGATTTCTAAAAATGGTTTAACACGTGTTCAAGGTTCTTATGTCGATAATGCAGAAATAAAGAACGTGTGCGACTATTTAAGAAATAATTATGGCCCAATGTTTGATGATAGATTTGTTGATTTAAAAGAAAAATCTCAACTTGATACTACTGAAATGCAAGAGGTCACTTATGATAAAGCTGCAAGTGATGAAGAGAAATATAGACAAATTAGAGAAGATATTATGAAACGTGAATATGCTTCACTTTCTTATATTCAAAGAACTTATGCAGTTGGTTTCCCAAAAGCTGGAAAAATCATAAATAGACTTATTAATGAAGGTGTAATTTCTTCTGAAAATGAAGGTAATAAAGGTCAAAAAGTTTTGATTCATAGTATTACTCCTGAAGAGAGAACTGGATCTGTTGAACAATCAACTTTTGTTCCAAATAAAAACGACGATTAGTTATGAAAATTGGAGTTGATTTAACTTATATACCAAGATTTATAGACAAAGAAAAATTGGCTAAAAAAATTCTTTCAAATGAAGAATACGAAGCATATTTAAAAGCTTTAAAGAAAGAAGAGTACTTAGCCTCTCGTTTTGCTTTAAAAGAAGCTTTTATTAAAACAATCGAATCTTCCATATTAGGAATAGATTTAAAAGAAATTATGACGAAAAAGAAAGATAGTGGCGCAATTTATATTATTTACAAAGATAAAGAATACAGTTGTTCTTTATCTCACGAAAACGAATATTGTATAGGAGTAGTTTTAAATGATTAATACATTTTTTAGTGCAAAATTAACAAGCTATCAAACTATCGCTGTTTTTATTTTTAGTGAAGTAAGAAAACCAGAAGAAAACAAAATTAAGCTCATCAAAAATGATGAAGAAATTTCTAACTTAACAATTATTAAACAATCATTTATTAATGGCCTTGAATTTTATGAATGTAGACCAAAAGAAAAGATAGTTTTAGGAAATGATTACTATATTTCAATTGAGTCTTTTGGAATAACACCTTTAATTTTAGATGATGCAACTTCCTTTAAAGGCTTTGATGAAGAATATAACTATCAAAAAGATGATTTAGGATTCACATATGCAAAAGAGAAGACCACATGGAAAGTTTGGGCTCCTTTAGCATCTAAAGTTGTCTTATTTTTAAGAAAAGATCATGAAAATTTTGAAACTTTCAAAATGGAAAGAGGAGAATGCGGGGTTTATTCTATTACGCTATTTGGTGATTATGAAAATTATAAATATCGTTACCAAGTGACAAATAGTGGACACACTGCTTTAACAACTGATCCATACGCAAAAGGAAGTACCGCAAATGGAAAAGATTCAGTCATAATTGATTTTTCTAAGACCAAGATTGATCTTTTCGAAGATAATTTAAAAACTTATAAAAATTATGTTGATGCAATGATTTATGAGTTACATGTTCGTGATTTCACAATTGATGAAAATACAAATATTGTAAATAAAGGTAAATTTTTAGGCTTAGTCGAAGAAAATAAGAAGACAAAAGGAAATAATCCTTGTGGTCTTGATTATTTAAAATCATTAAATATTACTCACGTTCAACTTTTACCAATTTTTGATTATAAAACAGTTGATGAACTAAACCCAGATGCAACTTATAACTGGGGTTATGACCCTCAACAATATTTTGTTCCTGAAGGTAGTTTTGCAACTAATCCTGATGATGGATATAGTAGAATTATTGAATGTAAAAAGATGATTGCAGCATTCCATAAAGCGGGTATAAAAGTTAATATGGATGTTGTTTACAACCATGTTTATAACTATGATTCTTCAGTTTTTGAAAAAATTGTTCCTAATTATTATTTTAGAAAACAAAATAATGGATTACTATCAGTTGCAAGCGGATGTGGTAATGAGCTCGATACAGAGCGTCCTATGGTCAGAAAATTAATAGTCGATTCCTGTATCCACTGGATCAAAGAATATGGCGTAGATGGCTTTAGATTTGATTTAATGGGCTTAATAGATATTGACACTATTAAAGAAATTACAAAAGCAGCAAAAAATATTAAAAAAGACTTCATGATTTATGGCGAAGGTTGGAATATGTCTTCCTCATTAAGCGAAGGAAAAAGAGCGACAATAATGAATGCATTTAAAATGCCAGATGTTGCTTTCTTTAATGATGCTTATCGCGATATAGTTCGTGGTCCAAGTGGTTTTGGTAAGAATGAACCTGGTTATATGCTAGGTAATTTAAACTATAAAGAAGGTTTTAAATTTGCTTTACTTGGCAGTTGTGTTGATTTTTGCTATCCAAAAAGATTTATGAGCGCAAATCAATCAATAAATTATGTAGAATGTCATGATAATGGAACCCTTTATGATAAAGTTAAATCGGTTTTTAAAGATTTAAAAGATGGAGAAATTTTTAAAATTATTAATTCAATAAACGCAACAATTACTCTTTCTTTTGGCATTCCTTTTTACCATGCTGGACAAGAAATTGGTTTAACTAAATATGGTGAAGATAACACTTATAATAAAGGCGATAAATACAATAAATTTGATTGGTCTTTATTAGATAAAAGATTCGATATGTACATGTATTTTAAGTCTATGCTGAATTTTAGAACTGAGTTTATTAAAACAGCTAAAAGTGAAGATATAGAGAAAAATAATTATTTCATAAATTATGATAATGGTGTAATTGGTTTAAAGACTGATAAAAGATTTATTAATGGTGATAAGAGTACATGCATTTATGCATTTAATTCGAATGATATTGATGTTTCAATAAAGTTGGATGATTATTATATTATTGTCTGTGCTTTAGCTGGATATTTAAAAAATAGCACGCTTTATAGCGGACAAAATGAGAGTTTATTATCTCATCAAGTAGAAGTATTAGGATTGAAGAAAAAATGAGAAAGTATTTTAGAGCAGTATTAGTTGTAGGATGGCGAATTATTTTTGCATATTTCAATTGGATGATTCGTTTTTCAAAACATCCAAATAAGTATTCAATTGAAAAAAGATTCGATAAAATCCATAAACTTAGCATCAAGGTTTTAAAAGCTTTGCATGTTGTTTATGACATTGATGGTTTAGATGAATTTTATAAAAATAAAAAGCCAGGAGAAAATTCATTGATTGTTTGCAATCATTTATCAGATGCTGACCCAATTATTATGATGGCACTAGCTAAATCTCCATTGACATTTGTTGCTAAAAAAGAGTCTGAAAAATTTCCTTTTGTTGGTAAAGTTTTAAAAAGTATTGATGGAGTTTTTCTTGATAGAAGCGACTTAAGACAAGAAGTTAAACAAATCATGAAAGTTCAAGATATGCTTAAAAATTATCCAAATTTGGATATCGTGATTTATCCTGAAGGAACAAGAAATAAGGATCCATTAAGTGATACTTTAGAGTTCAAACATGGATCATATAGACCAGCAATGAAAAACGGCGGAGATATCGCAGTATTTTCGATATATGGTACACAAAGAGTCCTTAGTTATAAATATAAAAATAATTGGAATCCTGTTGAATTAAGATGGTTAAAAACATTTACAAAAGAGGATTATAAAGATAAATCAACTCCCGAAATTGCAAAAATAACATATGATATGATCTCAAATTCAGTAAAAGAATTGCGTGAAAAAGATAAAGAATTAATGAAACAATACAACAAAAGACATTTTGATGAATAATTAATGTCTTAAACCTTTTGGATATAGATTTTTAAGTTTGTTTCCAACGATATGAACATATCCTAAATTTATATTTTGATAAGAAACCACATAATAACCATTCGCAAGATTGGTTATTTTTGTTATTTCGTCGCCATGGAGATATTTTTTTGTTTCTTCTTCGGTTAATTCAATGGAATTTTTAGAGTCTAAATAATGTGCATGATGAAATGATGGGATCTCATTTTTACCTTTAAATGTCGATTTAAGCAATCCTTTTCTCAAGATTGTTAAATGACTTAAATTTAATGGATTATTGTATAAATAAACGCTATCTAAAATTTTTTCTTTATATTTAAATTCTTTATCGCAAAAATTAGCCACTTTTTTGGCTGAATTTCCGTCTTTTTTTAGTAGGCAGATAAATTGTCCTTCCCCTTTAAATTTATTAGGGAATAAGTGTATTGCTTCTTCTAAATTTTTACCTCTTACAAAAGAAGGATTATCTGGTATTTCTATAACCTTAAATTCGCTATGTTTCGATAAAAAATCAAGTATGACTTCTTCGTTTTCTTCATACGAAAAAGAGCATGTTGAATATGATAAAATACCACCATTTTTTAACATACTTGCAGCTTGCTCGATAAGTATTTTTTGTTTATCTCTACATCTTAAAACTTTGTTGTAATTCCAGTCATTTTTCATCTCTTCACTTTTTCTAAACATTGCACTTCCAGAACAAGGAGCATCTAATACAATTTTATCGAAAGTAGATTTATAGTAGTTTGCTAGTAAAGAAATAGTAGAACACGAAATAATTTCGTTTGAAAAACCCATCTTTTCTATGTTGGAAGATAGGGTGCAACTTCTTTGGTAGTTTATGTCGTTTGAAATAATGTTAATTTTAGGATTTTTAAGGACTAAGAATATTGATTTGCCACCAGGTGCTGCACACATATCTAAAACATTATCACCATCTTCGATTGGTAATAAAAAAGGAACCATCATTGATGCAGAATCCATGATGTAAAATAATCCATTATCGAAGTAAAAAGATTTACCAAAATCATAGTCTTTTTTATCGAAAAAATAGGCATGCGGAATGATGTCATGTGGCATCACTTTTGGAAACATTTTTATGAATGTTTCGTCATCCATTTTCATTGTATTTAAGATCAAACAATTTGTTCTTTCTTACACAACAATTTTTATATATAATATTTAGTGCCAAAAGGAGTTTTTTATGACTATTGAAGAAATAATTGAACATAAAAGAGATGGTTTTGTGCTCTCGAGAGAAGAAATTAAATTTTTTATTAAAGGTTATGTTGCTAACGATATAAAAGATTATCAAGCAAGCGCTTTATTAATGGCAATTTATTTAAATGGTATGAACAAACAAGAAATTGCTGATTTAACTGAAGAAATGCGTGTTTCTGGAGATGTTTGGGATTTAAGTGATATTCCTGGCTTAAAGGTTGATAAACATTCTACAGGGGGTGTTGGTGATAAAGTTTCTCTTGTTTTAGGGCCTATGATTGCTTCATGCGGCGCAAAACTTGCAAAAATGAGCGGAAGGGGACTTGGTCATACAGGCGGAACTCTCGATAAAATGGAATCAATTCCAGGAATGAATATTTATAAAACTCAAGAAGAATTTAAAAAGCAAATTAACGATATTGGAATGGCTATTATTGGTCAAAATGAACACTTAGATCCAGCAGATAAAAAACTTTATGCATTAAGAGATGTTACCGGAACAGTGGGTTCAATTCCATTGATCGCTTCTTCAATTATGTCTAAAAAGTTAGCATCTGGTGCTGATTGTATCTTACTTGACGTTAAATATGGTAGTGGTGCGTTTATGAAAACTGTTGAAGATGCTAAAAAACTCGCAACAACTATGGTTGAAATTGGCAAATCTTTAAACAAGGATGTTCGCGCAGAAGTAACTGATATGGATCAACCATTAGGTTGTGCTGTTGGAAACAATCTTGAAATAAAAGAAGTCATTCAAACATTACATGGTAAAGGACCAAAAGATTTAACTGAAATTTGTCTTTCTAGCGGATCTATTCTTCTCCAAATGGCTAAAATTTATCCTAATTTAGAGGATGGAAGAAAGGCATTAATTGAAAATATCAACAATGGAAAAGCTTTTGAAAAATTTAAAGAATTTGTTAATGCTCAAGGAGGAGACACTTCCTACATTGATAATCCACAAAAATTTAAAATGGCAAATTATATCGTTGATGTGATTAGTGATTCTAGTGGATACGTTAAAAGAATTGATGCATTAACAATAGGTGTTTCTAGCATGAAACTTGGTGGTGGTAGAGAAAAAATGGACGATGTGATCGATATGTCTGCAGGTATTGTTTTAAATAAAAAAATTGGTGATAAAGTAGAAAAAGGCGATGTTTTATGTAGACTTTATACCAATCATAAAGACTACAAAGAAGAATATCAAAATGTATTAAAAGCATTTGAAATTTCATCTAAAAAAGTTTCATTAAAAAATGAAATGACAAAATGTTTAATTGAGTAAAATAAATTTATTTTTTCTTTAAATTTCTTAAATCTGAACTGCGTTTAACGTCTGATAATTTTCTATAATTATCGTTAAGCGCTTTTTCAAATGCTGATTTATCTTCAGGAAAATAAAACTTTTCATTTTTAATTAATTCAGGTAAATATTGGATTTTTTCCCACAGGTCAGGTCTATCATAAGGGTATTTATCCTCTTCTTTTACGTTTACAGGCGTATATTTGAGGTAATCCATAACTTCAAGGGGTTTTGTATTTACTAATTCCATAGCGCGTCCTATTGCGTTTATAGCCGCTTTGCTTTTTGGAGATAATGCAAGTTCAATTACAGTTACACTTAATGGAATTATTGCTTCAGGAAGACCTACTTGTATGGCTGAATCAATAGCAATTTTACAACGCATACAAGCTCCAGGATTTGCAAGTCCAACGTCTTCATATGCTGTTACTAGAAGTCTTCTTGCAATCGATTCTAAATCATTTACGACACATAATTTGGCAAGATAATAAATTGCTGCATCAACATCGCTTCCTCTAATTGATTTTTGAAGAGCGCTGACAGCGTTATAGTGATCATCTTCATCTTTATCCATTGCTAAATTAGGCACTTTGTTGATTGATTTAGTCATTTCTAAATCAATAGTTTCATTTTTATAAGTTAAATCAATTATTTCTAAAAAATTTAAAGCAAAACGAAAATCTCCATTGCTGATTTTAGCAATATATTTTAAAGAATCATCATCGATTTTAAGTTTGTTATCAAAACCATTTTTATTCAAAATTGCGCGCTTCAAACCTGCAAAAATTTCGTCAACATCAAGCCTTTTAACTTCTAAAAGATGACATCTGCTACGAATAGCTTTATTTATTGCAATATAAGGGTTTGCGGTAGTTGCTCCAATTAAATAAATTGTTCCATCTTCAATGTAAGGAAGCAAAATATCTTGCTTATCTTTGTTTAAACGATGAACTTCATCGATGATCAAAATCGTTGGATGAAACATTTTAGCTTCTTTAATGCATGCTTCAATTTCGCTTTTATTTGATGATACAGCATTAATTTTTATTGAATGAACCCCTAGAGAATTAGCATAACATTCAGCAATAGTGGTTTTTCCAGATCCAGGAACACCATAAAGAATAAAAGAAATTGGTAATTTTTCTTTAATAGAATTTGTTAAGATTCCATTTTCTCCTAAGATGTCTTTTTGACCGATTACATCTTCAATTTTTGTTGGTCTAATTCTAAAAGCTAAAGGTTTTAACATGCAAATATTATACACAAATATATTTAATTTTTATATAATTACACACATGAGAATTATTGCACAAA
>CAVKEL010000093.1:0-8763 GCA_963655445.1 Acutalibacteraceae bacterium
ATTTTATAGTTATAAGCATCTTTAGGAGAAGAAATCTTAACTTTTTCTCCATCAACAAAAATATCACCTTCATCAGGATAATAAATCCCTGAAAGCATATTCATTAAAGTTGTTTTACCAGATCCATTTTCTCCTAAAAGAGAAAGTATTTCTCCATGATAAATTTTTAAATTAACTTTGAAATTTGCTTTAACTTTACCAAAAGATTTAGAAATATTTTTTAATTCTACACAGATTTTTTTATCTTCCATACAATCACCAAAAACAAGAAAGCCCAAGAAAGGAAACCTCTCTTGGGCTAAATATATAAATTAAAATTTACTATTTAAAAGATTGATACCATCAATGGTGATATCAAAATATGGTGCAGAACGTTTTGAACTTTCTGCAAAATAAGTGATTCCATTTTTGGTTTCAATAGCTTCTGTATCACCAGTATAGGCAGCATCTGTATCAACATCAGCAAGATAAGAAGTAATGTGTCCATTTGAATCGACTTTCATAGTTGATTTAATGTTATTTCCAGAGACTGTGAAAGTTGAAGTATCAAATACTTGTAGAGTACCATTTCTTAATTTTTCAGCAACTTCTTTGACTTTATCTTCAGTTCCAGAAACTGTAGCTTTCTTACCAAAGTCAGTCAAGGCTACAGAACCATTGCTTAAAGTAGAACCTAATGTACCAGTCCAGTCAGTATCAATTGATTCACCTTTTTTAATTTGTTGTAAACAATATTTAAAATATGGAGTCCAATCAATTTTAGAAGAAACGATAAATGTTTCTGGGCAACGTGATTCGGTAGAACCATTATATGAAACGTTAGGAACATTAGCTGATTCACAAGCACTTGGAGCACCCCAAGAGTCAGCATGTTGAGAAATTAAAGCACAACCCTTATTAATTAAAGTTTCTGCAGCAGTTTTTTCAGATGTTTCATCATACCAAGAACCAGTAAATTGAACATCCATTTCGACATCTGAAACAATTGATTTAGCGCCAAGATAGAAAGAAGTGTATCCAGAGATAACTTCTGCATATGTATAAGCACCGACATAACCAATCTTTTTTGATTTTGTAGTGCCTTTATCGAGCATATCTTGTAATTTTAAGCCAGCAGCAACACCAGCAAGATATCTACCTTCATAAATTGAAGCAAAAGCATTATGGAAATTAGAAACGTTCTCGGTATGAGCCTTTGTACCAGTAGCATGAGAAAATTGAACATCTTTTTCTTCTTTTGCTGCTTTAAGAATGTAATCTTCGTGTCCAAATGAGTCAGCAAAAACAAATTTACATCCAGATTCAACTAGATCAATAGCTTTTTCATAGGCATCATTTCCTTCTGGAACGCCAGTTTTTATTAAGGCTTTGACATTTTCTTCTTCACAAGCTTGTTTGAAAGCATCAATGAAGTTTTTGTCATAAGTGGAATTTTCATCGTGTAATGCGATGAGTCCCGCCGTAAGAGTTGTAGAATCGTTTTGATTGTTGTCTCCGCAACTTGCAAGAGCACAAAGGCTGAGGATTGCTAAGACTGATAATTTAATACACTTTTTCATGTGTTCTCCTTTTTTCGCAATCATTGTTTGAGAATTGAAAAGAAAGTTAAACTATAAAAGAAAAAGATAAAATTATTATTTTTCTTGTTCATAGTGTTGGATTAAGGTCCAACGTAGAAACTTTCCGCCAATCCGGCAATTATACGAACAATGTCTTTCGACAACATATTTTGAACTATTTTAAGTCAAAATTAAAGATAAATATTCCTAAAAATGGTTTCAATGAAATTTTTAATATTTTTTTAATTTTTAAAATCTTTTTATGGCCAAACAATTAAGATTGGTATAGTCTATAAAAATGAGCGATATTTCAATTAATTCAAGTAAGGAGAATATTAATGCGTAAAATTATCATGAATCAAGCAGAGATTGAAGCTTGTTATAAAAAAGTTGGTGAAGAAATTTCAACTTCATTGAAAAATGAAGAAAAAAGACCAATATTACTTTGTGTAATGAAAGGTGCAATGACTTTTCTTATTGGAATGATGAAATATATAGATATTCCAGTAATTGTTGATTATATCCATATTTCTTCATATGATGGCACCTCATCAACTGGTAAGGTTAAACTTCTAAAAGATATGACTTTTAATCCTGAAGGAAGAACAATTGTTATTGTAGAAGATGTTGTTGATAGTGGAATTGCTATAAATTATCTTGAAGGATATTTAAAAACAAAAAAACCTAAAGATATTAAAGTTGCAACATTCTTTAATAAAACAGCAAGACGTGAAGTAGAAGTTAAACTTGATTATGTTGGTGAAACATTTACTGAGAATGAATTTCTTCTAGGGAATGGCTTTGATTATAATGAAATTGGAAGAAACATCCCTTATGTTTTCGTCCCTGATGAAGAAGACTTCAAAAATTGGGATGAAATTTGTAAGAAAGATCCAATTGAAAAATTGTAAATATCATAAAAAAATAGACCTTTCAAAAGTCTATTTTTTTATGATTTAACAAATCTAATTAGATTCCAAATAATTTCTTTTTAACATTTTGTTCAACCGATATTGATAAAACTTTATATCCGGTTGGTTCAAAAACTTTTTTAATTTCTTCATCAGATAAATTTAAATCAGTGGTGAAGATAACTTCATTTTTAGAATGGTTTGATTTAACTTTATGAATATCAAAACCCTTTCTAACGATTTCATTAACATGTGTTTCACACATTGAACACATCATCCCATCAATTTTTAATGTATATCTATTCATGTAAATGCGTCCTTGATAATTTCTATATCAAGACTGCATTTAAAACGATGCAGTCTTGATTAGTTTTAAGGTCTTTATGATACAAAGGAGAACCATAAAGTATATATAAAAGGAGATCTAAAGGATTTTTTATAGTATGTGTATGTTATTTGATCTCCTTTTATCAATAAGTTAATTAGAAGAATTTTCTTTAGCTTTCTTAGCTTTAAGTTTTTCTTCTTTTTTGCGTTGTTTTCGCATTTGCTTAACAATTTTTTTCATATTGGCCTGACAATCAGCGCACTCGTCAACTGGCATATGATGAATTTTTTTATAAATTCTTATTCCAAATACTGAAACAACCACAGCAACACATGTAACGATAACGATGATTTCAATAGGTCCCATAAATTAATTAAGCTTCAACTTTCTTGCTATCTCTATATTTATTATAGAAATGAATTCCAAATCCAAGAGCAACAAATGCTGCAACGAAGATAAATACTGTCCACCACCAAGTAAATACAAGGTAAACTATGCAAGATGCAACATAAGATGTTACAAGCCAGAAGCAAACAGTTGATCCAAATTTGCCTTTTGGTAATTCAGCTTTTGCAGTAGCAACTGCTGCAAAGCAAGGAATAGTAGTCATATTGAAGACAATAAATGCAAGTAAGACTGCTGGAGTTGCACCAGTTGCAGTTATCATAGCTTCAACTGCGCTTAAACCTTCGATTGATTCACCTTCTGGAGCGACCCAACCAGCAACAATACAAGCAGCTAAGACACTAAATGTTGAGATAACTTGTTCTTTTGCAAGTAAACCAGTAAGTGCAGCAACAGCAAATACCCAACCAAAACTACCAAGTTGAACACCAAATCCAAGTGGTGTGAAGATAGGCTGAATGAACATACCAAGATTTGCAAGGATTGATTCATTGATTGCTTCATCTTCTAAGAATTGCCAACTCCATGAGAAGTGAGTTGTAAACCAAATGAGAATTGTAGTAGCAAAGATGATCGTGAATGCTTTTTTAACGAAGTGCTTTGCTTTATCCCATAAGTGAATCATTAAAGATTTGAATTGTGGTAAGTGGTATGCAGGAAGTTCCATAATGAATGGTGGAATATCTCCTCTCATTGTTGTGTGTCTCATAATTAAGACAGTAACAATGGCAGTAACCATACCAAATACATACATTGAATAAGTAATTAAATCGACATTTCCAAGACCAAATTTTGCAACAAGGCCACCTGCAATAGCAGTTAAAATTGGAAGTTTAGCACCGCACGAGAAGAAAGGAATAACTCTAATTGTAGCTGTTCTTTCGTTTTCATCAGCTAAAGTTCTTGTATTAATCATAGCAGGAACAGAGCAGCCAAATCCCATAATCATTGGAATGAATGATCTTCCTGATAAACCAAATTTTCTAAAAATTCTATCTAAAATAAATGCAACACGAGCCATATATCCTGAATCTTCTAAGATTGAGAAGAAAAGGAATAAGAATAAGATTTGAGGCAAGAATCCTAAAACTGCAAATAAACCAGCGAGGACACCATCGCAAATTAATCCGCTAACCCATGGTTGAGCTCCTTCAAGCCAACCACTAACAACACCAGTAAACCAATCAGTAATATTTGTAAAGAAGTTTGCTAAGATTACGCCAGGTGAATTAATACCACCATTTGCGAATAATCCTTCAAAAATTGTTCCAGAGAAGGTAACAATTCCTTCTTCGCCAAAGCAACCCATGGCTTTTAAGTAGAATAAATCTTCTGAGAATGTTAAGTGGAAGATTAAGAATAAGATAACAAGGAAAATTGGAATACCCCAAATTCTGCTTGTAAGAACCTTATCGACTTTATCGCTCTTTGACATTTTCTTAAGATTGTCTTTTGCTTGTCCATTGTCTTTTTTAGTAACAACTTTCCCAAAATATTTTGAAATAAATTTATAACGTGAATCAGCAACAATAGCTTCAAAATCCCCACCAAAAGTATCATCTTTAAAGGTCTTTTTATATTCTTCGACCATTGGAACAACATCTTTATGCATTTCAACTTCAATTGAATCAAGTTCAACAAGTTTTACTGCATGGAAGAGTGGATTTTCAACTTCTTTGCCTTCAAGAGCAATCTTGATATTGTGAATTAAATCTTTAAGTTTACTTTCTTCTAAAACTGTAGTTCCAACTCTCTTTTTATTGCTTTCGTTATAAGCAATATCCATTAAGGTTTCAATATTGTCTTCTTTTAAAGCGCTAATTTCAACAACTGGAACACCAAGTCTTCTTTCAAGTTCTGTATGATCAATTTTGTCGCCACTTTTTTCGACCATATCCATCATATTTAATGCAACAACTACTGGAACATCAATTTCAAGAAGTTGTGTAGTTAAATATAAATTTCTTTCAAGGTTAGTAGCATCAATGATGTTAATAACGCAATCTGGTTTTTCATCAAGAATATAGTTTCTTGAGATAACTTCTTCTGGAGTATATGGTGATAAGGAATAAATTCCAGGTAAATCAACAATATCGACAGATTCTTTCTTTTCTTTAAATTTATATTTTCCATCTCTTTTATCAACTGTAACACCAGGCCAATTTCCTACGTGAGCAGTGCTACCAGTTAAGTTATTAAAGAGAGTGGTTTTACCACAGTTAGGGTTACCTGCTAAAGCAAATCTTTTCATTATTATTTACCCTCCTTAACTTCTAAAGTAACGAGTTCAGCTTCACTTTTACGTAAAGTTAATTCATATCCTCTTAATGTTACTTCGAGTGGATCACCAAGTGGAGCTTTCTTTCTTAAGAGAATTTCTGCGCCAGGAGTGATACCCATGTCTAGCAATCTTTTTCTAATTTTTCCTTCGCCTTCGACTTTTTTAACAACGCCTGATTCGCCGACAAGGAATACATTGAGTTTCTTTTCCATAAATTTCCCTTTCTTTAATTATGCAACTAGAATTTTAGTTGACATATTTGAGTCAAGAGCCAAACGGCCATCCTTTACTAAAACAATAGTAGATGCACCTGAATGAGAAAGTATTGTTATAATCGAATCAATTGTAATACCTAAACTTTCTAGATGCTTTTTAGTTTTTTCATCCGCTAAAATTCTTACAACTCTTAATGGTTGATTGAGCGGAGCTAATGCAATTGGCATAATTCCTCCTTTAGTTAACTATGACTAACTTTACCCTAAAAATTAAATGGCTAACGCCACATAAGTTAGTCATTTCTAACTCACGCAACTAATATATATTTAAGTATCTATATTGTCAAGTAAGTTTTGACTAACTAAGCATAAAAATTGCTTGAAAAATATTTTCAAGTAGACTAAAAATAAAATATAAGAAATGAGGGCTATTATGGAAATACATAAATCAGCTGAAGATTATTTAGAAAAAATATTAATGATTCAAAGTAAAAACGGAATCGTAAGATCTATTGATATTGCAAAAGGTTTAGAGTTTTCTAAAGCTAGTGTTAGTGTTGCAATGAAAAAGTTAAAAGAAAGCGACTATATAATAATAGATAAGAATGGCGACATTAAATTAACTGACAAAGGTTTTAAGGTCGCTTCAAAAATTTATGAAAGACATGAAGTTTTGGCTTCAGTTTTTATGAAAATTGGTGTAGATGAAAAAACTGCTTATGAAGATGCTTGTAAAGTTGAGCATGATTTAAGTGATGAAACTTTTGAAGCACTTAAAAGATATATAAGAGAGAAAAAGGAGAAAAATAGTATGGATTATAAAGAATTATCATTAGTTAGACATAGCGTTAGACACTACGAAGAAAAGAAAATTTCTGATGATGTAATTAGGAAAATTGAGGAAAAAGTTAAAGAAATAAATAGTAAGAGCAATCTTGACATTCAAATGGTCTTAGATGAAAAAGAAGCGATGGCTGGCTTTGAACCTAGACTTACTGGAGCACATAATTATTTATCATTTGTTGGTAAAAAAGATGATCCAAAACTTGAAGAAAAAGTTGGTTATTATGGCGAGGATTTAGTTTTATATTTAACTACTTTAGGTTTAGGAACTCTTTGGGTAGCTGGTTCAATGCATCCTGATAAAGTTGCTTATAAAGCTGAAGATGATGAGACTTTAGTTTTAATAATAGCTTTTGGTTATGCAAGCAATAGTGGTGTTCCTCATGAATCAAAGCCATTAAATGAACTATCAAATATAAAAGATGATAGTCCAGAATGGTTTGTTAATGGAATTAAAGAAGTTAGTTTAGCACCAAGTGCAATGCATAGACAAAACTTCTATTTTACATATGTTGATGAAAATAAAGTTTTAGTTAATGCTATTCCAAGTAATCCTCCAAGATGGGCAAAAGTCGATAGAGGGATTGCGATTTATCATTTCGAACTTGGTAGCGGGAAGAAAGTTATTGAACTTTAATATAAATTATTAATCTACTTAATTTAGAAAAAATTAAAAAGTTAGGCCTAATCAACATAAATCAAATATTATTGTTTTGATTTATGTTGTAGAAGGCTTAATTTTTTTATAAAATTAAGCCATGAATAGTTTAGAAATTGTTTTGTGGGTTTTATCTATCTTTTTAGGTGCGTTAATCGGCTACTCTTTTTATATTGGAAGCGGACTTGCGTTTATTTGGATTGGAATTATTTTAATACCAATTATTTTTTTATTGTTATATGGGTTATGGCTTGTTTTCCTTTTTATTTGGGGAAAATTTTTAAATCAAAAGAAAGAAATTACAAAATTCTCTAAATTTTTTTACCACATAATTTATATAACTGATGCAACAGTAATGCACATTTTAAATGTTGGTGTAAAACTTGTTAATTACGATAAAATGCCAAAAAATCATGATTATGTTTTAGTTTGTAATCATATTTCTAATTTTGATCAAATGGTTTTAATAGCTTGTTTAAAAAAGATAAATCAACCTATGGCTTGGATTACAAAACCAGAAAATTTGAAATTTCCAATTGCTGGTCCATTTATTCATCAAGTTGGATTTATTCCAATTGATAGAAATAATCCAATTGAAGGGGTTAAATCAATTAAAAAGGGTGTTGAATATTTAAATACACATCAATGTGCAATGGGAATATGTCCTGAAGGAACAAGAAATAAAACTGATCAAACACTTTTAGAATTTCATTCGGGTTCATTTAAACTTGCAATGTGGGCAAAAGTTCCGATTGTTGTTGTCGCTTTAAAAAATACAAAAAGCATTAAGAAAAGGGCTCCTTTTAAACATACAAAGGTTGAAGTAAACGTTGTTGATGTAATTTATCCTCAAGATTATGAAGGAAAATCAACAATTGAAATTTCATCTAGAGCAAAAGAAGCTATTCTTAATGAGTTAGAAAGGGAATAAATTTATGAATTATTTATTTTATAATGAACTCGCCGATAGTGGTAAGAATAAGGATGTAGTCGATAAAATTCAAGAAGAATTAAAAACTAATTTAAATGGAGAAGTTGAAGCAAAATCTGTTATTAATCTTGATGTTAATAAAGTTATTAAAGGGTTAAAGAAAGCTGACAAAGTAGTTTTACTTGGCGGAGATGGAACTTTAAACCATTTTGTTAATAGTATTGATTTAGACAAAAAATTGCCATGTAAATTCTATTTATATCCATATGGAACCGGAAATGATTTTTTAAACGATGTTAAAGATAAGCAAGATCCAGTAAATCATTTAGTTGAATTAAATGAATTTATTCAAGACCTTCCAATCATTGAAGTTAAAGGCAAGACATATAGATTCATTAATGGTATTGGTTATGGTGTTGATGGAGAGTGTTGCAAGAAAGCTGACGAACTCAAAGCAGAAGGCAAGACCGATATTAACTATGGGAAAATCACTGTTGGTTTAATTTTTAAGGGTTATGTTGCTCCAAATGCGGTCGTAAAAGTTGATGGAAAAGAAGTTGGAAAATTTAAGAAAGTTTATATATCAGCTGCCATGAATGGTAAGTATTATGGTGGAGGAATGAAGGTTGCCC
>CAVKEL010000094.1:0-2357 GCA_963655445.1 Acutalibacteraceae bacterium
TTATGAAGAGAACTATGCTCTTTTGTGGCATGATGGTGTTGCTCCATGCAATTTATGGGATCATACCTGCAAAAGATCACTTGAGACCTATTTTGCTGGAGGGAAAGGCGTAACCGCAGATTTTGTTTTAAAGGCAGGTAAAATGTCAATTTTAAGAATTGATACTGCAAGAGGAAAAACAAGAATTTATTATGAAGAAGGCGAAGCTTTCAATATGACGAAAGATTTATCTGGAACATATGCAAAAGTTGTTTTTGATAGACCAATTAATGAAGTAGTTGATACTGTAGCTTATAGTGGTGTAGCTCATCATGTCATTATGGGATATGTTCAATATAAGAAATCAGTTCAATATTTAGCTCATATTATGGGCTGGGAGGTCATTGATGAAAATAGAAAGTGTCTCTAGTCCAGAATTTAAAAAATACGGCTATGTTTTAGATATCGATACAACTGAAATTGTTTCTTATTTAAAAGAAAAAGCGAAGATGCCAGAACCAGGCAAAAATCTTTATGTTCGCGATGAAGCTCCAATGCATCAATTAAAATGCATTGATGAACTAAAAGAAACCATATATGGTTCTAGCGACATAGAAGTTGGGTATTGTAATGGTTACAATTCACTTTTGAATTGTTTAGAATATCATACTTGTCCTGAAGTTAATGTTGCTGCAGAAGACCTTGTTTTACTTTTAGCAAAACAAGATGATGTTGTTGATGGATTTTTAGATTCCGCAATTGTAAAAGCTTTTTTAGTTAAAAAAGGCGAAGCAATCGTTGTAAACCCATACGTGTTCCATTATTCTCCATGTAAATTAAGCGATGAAGGTTTTCATTGTTTAGTTGTTTTAAGTGATAAAACTAATATGGAATTAGAAAGTAAACCAAAATTTGATGAAAAGCTTTGGAAAGTAAATAAATGGCTTTATGCACTTAAAGACACAAAAGAAGCTAATAATGGTGCATATATTGGAATTGTTGGGGAAAATATTAAAGTTGATTATTAATTATGTTATATGATTTTTTGTTTATACTTGTAATTTTTATAAGCAACATCATACAAACTATAACAGGTTTTGCAGGGACAGTTTTAGCGATGCCATTTTCTATTAAATTAGAAGGTGCAGAAACTGCAAAACCTGTTTTAAATCTTGTTGCTCTTGTAGTTTCTTTGTATATTGTTATTTTTCATTTTAAAGAAATTGATTGGAAACATTTTATAACTATCATTATTTCAGTAGGAATAGGTTTTGGTTTAGGTTTTCTTGTTGAAATGTTTTTAGGTGATAACAAGATATTTTTATATATTTATGGTGGGATAATTATTGTAATAAGTATTTTATTTTTCTTTATAAATTTTGAAAAAGTCAATCTGCCAAAGTGGCTAATGATTATATTTTTGGTGGTTGGTGGAATTGTACATAAACTCTATGTTTCTGGCGGACCATTTGTTGTTATTTATGGACTTCATGAAATAAGAGAAAAGAATAAATTTAGAGCAACTTTATCTTTATTGTGGATTATTCTTAATTCAATCTTATTTGTAACGGAAATAACTCAAGGATTATTTTTAGCTCACGTATGGATTTTATTTGTTATAGGCGCTGCAGTTACGGTTTTGTCTATCTTCATTGGATCGTTAATTGCTCCTAAATTATCAAAAAATGTTTTTATGAAAATCACGTGCGTGTTATTATTCATTTCAGGTGTTATACTATTAGTATGATAAATTTCACAGAGACACAAAAATCAATTATTAAAATACTCTTTGTTGAGAAAGAATCGTCTAGATCTTTACTTGCAAAAAAGTTATCTTTAACTAATGCGGCTTTAACTTTAACAATGAAACCTCTTTTAGAAAAAGGCATTGTTTTAGAAAGCAAAATTGAACAACAAAGAGTTGGAAGAAAAGAATTAAAACTTAAATTAAATCCAGAATATGGATATTTTTTAGGTGTTGATATTCGTATTCACCATGTTTATTTTGTTCTTATGGATTTAGCTGGTAATTTAATTGATTTCAATAGTGATCAAAATATAAGCTTCCATGATTTTTATAAGGATAAACTCAATAAAATTCTTGCATTAGGTGTGACAGTAAGAGGAACTCTTTCTGAAGATGCTATTTCCGGAAGATTCCCTGAATTATATAAAGAAATTCATAGTTTAGATTTACCAATATATTTATTTAATAATGTTGATTGTTTAGGAAATATTTATGCTTTAAATCATCCTGAAGATAAAAACTTTCTTCTTGTTAAATATGGACCAGGTCTTGGTTCATCAATATATGTTTTTGGGAAGCAACTTACAACTCTTTCTGAACTTGGACATATTTTCTATAAAGATAAAAGACT
>CAVKEL010000095.1:0-4056 GCA_963655445.1 Acutalibacteraceae bacterium
TTTATTTTGTTATGCATTTTTTCTTTTTAATATAGTGTCGCTAAGAATAAAGGAGGTAAAAGTTATGTATTATTCTAGTGGTACTTATGAAGCATTTGTTAACCCAAGAAAAGTTAAAGATGCCGACAAAAAATCTGCTTACATTGTAGGCTCAGGTCTTGCTGGACTTTCAGCTGCCTTTTATCTTGTTAGAGATGCAAAAGTAAAAGGTGAAAATATTCATATTTTGGAAACTCTTCCTCGAGCAGGAGGTAGTTGCGATGGATATCATGATATTAATAAAGGATACTATATGAGAGGTGGTAGAGAAATGGATAACCACTTTGAATGTATGTGGGATCTTTATAGATCAGTTCCATCGATTGAAAATAAAGGAATGACAGTTTTAGATGAATATTATTATTTAAATAAAGAAGATCCAAACTATTCATTATGTAGAGCTACTGTTAATAGGGGTGAAAATGCAAATACTAAAAACTTATTCACTCTTGATAGAGAGGCTCAAAATCAACTTTTAAAATTATATTTAACTCCAGAAAAGGATTTAGAAGATAAAAAGATTTCAGAATGTTTTGATGATCATTTCTGGAAATCAAATTTCTGGTTATATTGGCAAACAATGTTTGCTTTCCAACGTTGGAGCAGTGCTCTTGAAATGAAACGTTATATTCAAAGATATGTCCATCATATCGATGGTTTACCAGATTTCAGTGCTTTAAGATTTACTAAGTATAATCAATATGAATCAATGATTTTACCACTTGAGAAATATCTTGAAGAACATGGTGTTAAATTTGAATTTGATACTAAAGTTACAGATGTAAAGATTAAGAAAGTTGGTAATAAACGACTTGCTACTCAAATGACTTATGAACAAGGCGGAAAAGAAATTGTTAAAGATTTAACTGCTGATGATCTTCTTTTTGTCACTAATGGTTGTTGTACTGATGTTTCTCGTTATGGAGACAATAATACTGCACCAAATTTAGAAGGTATTAAACCAAATGTTGGTGATGGTTGGTCACTTTGGGAAAAGATTGCTGCACAAGATACAATTTTTGGAAATCCAAAAGCATTTGCATCAAATGTTGAAGAAACAAACTGGATGTCTGCTTCAGTATTTACCAAAGATCCAGAAATTATTGGATTAATTAAAGATATTTGTAAAAGAGATCCATTAAGCGGAAAAGTTACGACTGGTGGTATTGTTACTGTTAAAGATTCATTTGAAAACTGGGGACTTTCATGGACTATCAATAGACAACCTCAATTTAAAGAACAAGAAAAAGGTTCAGTCATTGTTTGGTTATACTCCTTATATACAAATGTTGAAGGTAACTATATTAAAAAACCAATGAGAGAATGTACTGGTGAAGAAATTTGTAAAGAATGGTTATACCACATTGGTGCACCAATTTCTAAGATTGATGAATTAAGCAAAAAGTGCAACACAACAACATGTTTTATGCCATTTATCAACGCTTTCTTCCAACCAAGAAAGAATTCTGATAGACCAAAAGTTGTACCAGAAGGATGTGTTAACCTTGCATTCTTAGGTCAATTTGCTGAAACTCCAAGAGATACAATATTCACAACTGAATATTCAATTAGAACTGGTATGGAAGCAGTTTATACCTTGCTTGATGTTGAAAGAGCTGTTCCAGAAGTTTGGGGTAGTGCATATGACATTAGAGAAATGTTAAGAGCTGCATATTATGCAATTGATAAGAAAAAGATTACAGATATGGATTTATCCTGGAGTGAGAAAATCGTTTTAAAGAAAGCTTTAGCCAAGATTAAAGATACTGATATCGAAACTTGGATTAAAGATTCAGGACTTTTATAAGCCTAGAATTAATAGTTATTTAATTCTACTATTTAGCCATAAGCCTCACGCTTTAATTAGCGTGAGGCACTTTTCATTTATGGGTTTTTAATGAGCATAAATGAATTTAATATGATTATGAGCAAATAAAATCATATATGAATTTATGAAAATCATTTTAGTTAGAAATTATTTTTGATTAAATATTTATGTAGGAAGGATTTAATTATGAAAAAAATTGCATTAATTGCTCACGACAATAAAAAGAAAGAACTAGTAAAATGGGCTAAAGAAAATAAAGAAAAATTATCTGAGTTTGAATTATGCGGAACTGGGACTACTGCAACAATGGTTGAAAAAGAAACTGGTTTAAATGTAGAAAAATTCTTTTCAGGACCTTTAGGAGGTGACCTTCAAATTGGTGCTAAAGTAGCCGAAAAAGAAATTGATGCTTTAATATTTATTTGGGATCCTTTACAATCTCAACCTCATGATCCAGATGTAAAAGCTCTTTTAAGAATTGCAGCATTATATGATGCTCCAATTGCCACAAATATAGCAACCGCTGATTGTATTTTGAATTCAATCACGAATGATTAAATAACGATTACATCATTTAAAAACCACTTATGAGCATTATTTTTTCATAAGTGGTTTTTGCTATTTAAGTTCTAATACTAATTTATAAGAGTGGTCATCTTCTTCGCTAATCAAGACTTTCATTTCAGGAAGAAAAAATTCAGCTTCATCGAGTGGTGCAAGTAGTCCTCTTGAATAAGGATTTGCGCCACCTTTATGATGATTTTCAATTTCTTTTCTAGATATATTGTGGATGATTTCAAGTTTGCCATTTTTATTTAATGATTTTAAAACTTTTTCTTTAAATGCATTTCTATCTAAAAAATGAGGATATGCATTAAAAACAACGATATGGTCAAATTTTTCATTAAAATCATATGTAATAAAATCTCCAACAAAATAATGAATATTAGGGTTATTTTTTTCTTTTTCTTTTGCCTTTTCTATCATTTTAGGAGATATATCTAGACCAATAACTTCACATTTTGACTTTTCTTGTAAGATTGATGTAATAACTCCAGTTCCACAAGCTAAATCTAAAACTTTTTCTCCTTCCTTAATATCTAAAAAAGAAAGAAATTCTTTTCTTTGATTTTTTGATGAAAGTTCATTTTTATCCCAGTTTTCACTTAAACCATCGAAAAATTCTGACATTGATTTATTCATTTTTTCCATCACTTTCTAAGAATTTTTTGAAGTCTTTAATTTTTTGATAGCCACCATATTGACCTTTCATTTCTTTTAGTTCAGAGTAGATTTTTTTATTAACAAATTTGTTTAAAATTTCATCAGCTTTTGTTTCGATATTAAAATCACTTCCAAAGGAATTTTCATGAACTATACTTGCAAAATAGTAGGTATTGATGAGATCAATTTCAATATTTTGATAATATGCATTAAATGGTAATGAAATGTAAACTTCATTATTTTGGACTGCTTTAACATTATCAAAAATAGTTGAATCAACTTTATAAGCTTCAATAGTTTTAGAAATACCTGCACAATCTAAAACCATAACATCAATATTACTTGATATTGATGCAAATTTTTCTTTATCAATATTTTGAACGCCAGCAGTTAAAAGGCTATCATCACCTAAAATATTATTAATGTTTGCAATTTGGAAAGGATAATATTTTGGATTTGTTGATAAATAATCTTTTTGCCCCCAATTTCCAATTCCTCCAACATAAACATTTTTAGTAATAGTTGAATTAGAAGTAGATTTAGTTATTTCTTCTTTTGATGTATTAATATAATCTACCAATTCTTTTGCTCTTTCATTTTGATTTAAAATAGTTCCTAAAGAAGTTAAAGTAGTGGAGAAGTTATCATCAAATATCCCTTTTGAACCATATTTAACAGTAAAAACTTTGGCTCCAGTTACTTCTTCCATTTTGCTTGCTTGCTCTTCAGTTTCATAATCACTAATGATTAAATCAGGACTAGTGGCTGCTAATTTTTCAAGTTCAGGAGATTGATGCATTGGTCCGCCTTGACCAACTGTTGGTAAAGACTTAAATTCATCTTTATAAGCGTCGTAATATGGCCTAGCAACTCCTGAAAATGGTGAAGTATCACTTCTTAACGATAGATTATCAATATCTTCGACTCCAACAAGCCTTTTTGCTCCTTCTAAATATGAATAATAT
>CAVKEL010000096.1:0-4013 GCA_963655445.1 Acutalibacteraceae bacterium
AATAACACCTTCTCCATCAAGAGCAAAAATAATTGCCTCTCCAGGTGCAGCATGTTCAGAAAGCCCAGTTCCTTCATCAAAAGCCATAATAACAAATTTCATTTTCTCATTATGAACTACATCCATATTAACAATTTTCCCTTCTTGATATGGAACAAGTTCGCTAAGTTTAAATACTTCTCCTGGTTTAATTGCACTATTCATAAAATCTTCCTTTCTAATAGATATTTCAGTATAAATTGATCCTTCTGATGTTTTTATTCCTATAGGTGTATTAAGTAACGTAACAATAGAATCATTTTTATTTAAAAATTTAGAAAAATTATTTTTGCCATAAACTTCTAAACTTCCATCTAAAACAATAATTAATTTGTAATAAGGATAAATTTCAGCACTAATATCAGTATCTTTTGCTAACGAAAAATAAATAATATCATTTAAATCGCTATAAATAATTTTGGAAATTGTGCATCCTATAATAGCTTCATTGTCTTTTGTTATTGAAAATACTTCACCTACTTTTTCTTTCATAAAAATCACCTTATTATTTTTATCACAATTTTAACATTAATGAAATATTGATGCTTTGTAGATTAATGTTATAATTTGTTAGTCAAAAAATAAAAATTAAGTCTCAGATTTTTAATTGACTAATTGATATTCATTTGATATATTATTTAAGCACGCGTATATCGTGTATCGTGTGGATGTTTAGCTCAGTTGGGAGAGCATCGCCTTTACACGGCGGAGGTCGTGGGTTCGAGCCCCTCAGCATCCACCATATAATATACGAATGTGTCACTTCGCTGGAGAGGTAGCAAAGAGGCTAAATGCGGAAGACTGTAAATCTTTTCCTTCGGGTTCGGCGGTTCGAATCCGCCCCTCTCCACCATTAAGTTGTTGGGGTGTAGCCAAGTGGAAAGGCAACAGACTTTGACTCTGTCATACACTGGTTCGATCCCAGTCACCCCAGCCAATTTATTTCTAATATGATCCACTAGCTCAGTCGGTAGAGCACTTGACTTTTAATCAAGGGGTCTGGAGTTCGAGTCTCCAGTGGATCACCATTTAACTTAAGATGCTCGAGTGGCGGAATAGGTAGACGCGCAGGACTTAAAATCCTGTGGCAGCTGATGCCATACCGGTTCGATTCCGGTCTCGAGCACCACAAAGTAGACTATAAGAGCATTTTACTTGATGCTCTTTTATTTTTATTTAGGTATCTAATTTGATTTATTAAGAAGGGTAATTATAATTATTCTATGACACACGAAGAAACTATTAAAAAGATTAACGAAACACTTGATAAAGTAAGACCATTTATTCAAAGAGATGGCGGAGATGTTGAACTTGATTCCTTCGAAGATGGAATTGTTTATTTAAATTTCACTGGCGCATGTCAAGGTTGCTCCCTAATTGGAAATACACTCGAAAGTGGCGTTGAAGTTATATTGATGGAAGAAGTACCTGGTGTTAATGCTGTAAGACTTGCCAGCGATAAAGAATATATAAAAGAAGCAATTAAAATCGCTGAAGAACAAAAAGCAAGAGAAGAAGCAGAAAAACAAGCAAAAGAAAAAGACCAAAAGTAATGAATTGGTCTTTTTTAATGCATTTATGACCATTAAAAAGTCAAGAATGAACTTTGGTATTTATAAAAGGAAATTATCTTTATTGTTTATAACTAAATAACCTTCGCGATTATAAACATCTTCTCTATTATAAAGAATCCTTTCGCCATTTGGTTTTAAAACAAAACCACCAGCTTCTTCAACTATAATTTGAAAAGCTGCCGTATCCCATTCTTTTGTACCATCATTAAGTCTATAAGTAATTTCAGCTTTACCTTCTGCGATATAACATGCCTTTATACTGCTACCGCATTTTTCGATATGTTTTATTTTGTCTGCGTGTTTGATAGTCATTGCCTTTTCTTCTTCTGTAAAGTGAAAAACACTAGTTAAACAAGTAAGATCTTCTTTTTTATCGTTTACATGAATTTTCATAATTGTATCACCACGTTTCACAAATGCACCACTGCCCTTGGTTGCGTAATAAATTGTATTTTGAACAGGAATTGCAACAACACCTAAAATAGCTTCGTGTTTATAAGCAAGTGCAATATTTACTGTAAAACCATCATCATGAGCCACAAAATCTTTTGTTCCATCAAGAGGATCAATAATCCAAACAAAATCATTATTTAATCGATTTTTGTCATCAGCCTCTTCCTCGGTTAAAAAAGCATAATTAGGAAATTCCTTTTCAAGTTCTTCTCTAATTAATTTATCGCTTGCTTTATCAGCGCTTGTAACAGGAGAATTATCTTCCTTTGTTTCAACTTCAAATCCTTTATGATAAAAATCAAGAATGACTTTCATTGCATCTTCTGCGGCTTTTATGGCAGCATTTAACTCTTTTTCGTAATTCATTACGCTTACTCCCTTATAGAAAATAAAAGCCCACAATTAAGTGAGCTTATTAAATTTAAAACTTAAATTATTCAGCTTTTCCAATGCAACCAAAGACTTCGCAATGTTCTTTAACAACATCTTTGATGCCTTGTTTTGCTGGTCCAAGAATCTTACGTGGATCGTAAACTTTTTCTGGATCAGTTGATGCACAAATTTCACGAACAAATTTAGCGAAACGTTGTTGACATTCTGTATTAACATTAATCTTACAAGTTCCTCTATCAATTGCCATTCTTAATTGGAAATCTGGAATTCCACTACCACCATGTAAAACTAGAGGAATGCCAACTAATTCATTGATTTCTTCCATTTCTGGGAAACCAAGTTTTGGTTCTCCGTGATATGGTCCATGAACTGAACCTAATGCAGGAGCTAAGCAATCAATATGTGTTTCATCAACAAGTTTCTTACATTCATTTTTATCTGCATATAAAACGCCTTGTGAAACAACATTATCTTCTTGACCACCAACATGTCCAAGTTCTGCTTCGACTGAAACATATTCACTTCTTGAGTGAGCATAATCAGTAACTTCTTTAACCATTTTTATATTTTCTTCGAGTGGATGCTTACTTGCATCAATCATGACACTTGTAAATCCAGCATCAATTGCCTTTTTACAACTCTCAAATGATGAACCATGATCAACATGTAATGCTACTGGAACAGTAATATTATTGTCTTTGATATATCCTTTAACCATTCCAACAATAGTGTCGTAACCACCCATGTACTTACAAGCACCTTCAGAAACCCCTAAAATAACAGGGCATTTTAATTCTTGACATTCATCAAGAATTGCGGAAGTCCATTCAAGGTTATTAATGTTAAATTGACCAACTGCATAATGACCTTCATGAGCTTTCTTTAACATCTCGCACATATTTACTAATGCCATATATATTCTCCTTTATTAGTAACTAATTTTAATATTCTTCATCTGATGATTCACCTTCATCATCATGTTCATCATCACCTTCGCCTACACCAAGTAATTCTTCTTTTTCATCCTTAGTAAGTTCTTCATCATCTACATTCATTTTAGCTTCTTCATCTAATTCGCTATAAACGGCGTTCATATCGATGTGAACCTTATCATAAGTTTCTCTTTCTCTTAAACCCCATTCGTTATCTTTAAGATCAACAAAACGACCATCAAGAGTAAGATTTGTATAAAATTGTGAAATTACTTTTCTTCCATCTTCTTCGCTCATTTCCTTAAGTTTTAAAACCTCATCAAATAAATCTTTAAATTTTATTGATAATGGGCCATTTTTTAATATTGAATAAGCAACATCAACCATTGATTCATTCTTATAATTTTCAGCCATAATCTCTCCTTTTTCCGCAAACAATTATACTTTAACACCTAGTAAAATACTATAAATAAAATATAAATTTTATTTAATTCTACTAAGAGTCTCCTCTTTTCCTAAAATATTGATAATGTTATACATTTCAATACCATGTTCACTGCCAGTTAAGGTTAATCTAATTGGCATATATAAATTCTTGCCTTTTATGCCAGTGTCATTTTGA
>CAVKEL010000097.1:0-2890 GCA_963655445.1 Acutalibacteraceae bacterium
GTATGAGATATTCAAATTTGATTTCTGAAATAAAAGGGACTCAACCTTATCCAAATTATTATTTCTGGCAATTTGCTAAGAAAAATAATTGTAAATGTGTAATTGGAATCGATGCTCATAACCCTAAAGAATTACTTGAAGAAGATAAAATTAATTTTGCTTATAAATTTATTGAAAAAAATGGTCTTACATTAGAAGATGATTTGAAAATGATAAACCTAAATTATACGGATGGAAGGAAATAAAATCCTTTCGTCC
The DNA here is from genome assembly GCA_963655445.1 of Acutalibacteraceae bacterium. GTDB lineage: Bacteria > Bacillota_I > Bacilli_A > RFN20 > CAG-826 > Onthovivens. The sequence goes on from CAVKEL010000097.1 coordinate 259, forward strand.
TATTTTTTTATGTAAATTTTCTGTAAAAAATTTTCAATATTCAAAAAAAGTCATTTTCTATCTTAAAATAGATATTCTATTTTAGTAAAATATATTTAGATTTGAGGTAATAGATATGGCATATGGAATTTTAGCTGAATATTTGTCAGGCCAAACTATTGAAGCTTATTCATATTTTGGAGCTCATTTTACTAAGGCGAATCAAGAAGTGGAGATAGAAATTCCACTTAAAAAAGATCCTAGTAAAACTAAAAAAACTACAACAATAAAACTTGTAAATGGAGTTATGTTTAGACTTTATGCTCCAATGGCAAGTGATGTTTCGGTAATTGGCGATTTTAATAATTGGGATCCAACGATCCACAAAATGAAAAAGATTGATGATGCGGGAGTATTTGAACTATTTATCCCTGAACTTCATAATTATGCATTTTATAAATATCATTTTAAAAATGCTAATGGTGAATATGTTGATAAAGCAGATCCTTTCGCATTTTTTAGCGAATATAGACCAGGAAGTTGTTCTAGATTATTTAATATCGAAGGTTTTATGTGGCATGATAAACCATATTTAAATAGCAGAGATCGTAATTTTGATAAACCAATGTCAATTTACGAAATGCATTTAGGAAGTTGGAAAGGCAAAGTTGATGGAAGATATCTTTCTTACGAAGAAATTGCAGATTATTTAATTCCTTATTTAAAAGGACTTGGTTATACACATATAGAAATTATGCCTATCACACAATATCCTTTTGAGGGTAGTTGGGGTTATCAAGCAACTGGCTTCTATAGTGTTGATTCAACCTATGGAAATCCAATGCAACTTATGAGTTTTGTTGATAGAATGCATCAAGCTGGAATTGGTGTTATATTAGATTTTGCACCTGTTCATTTTGCAGTTGATTCATGGTCACTTTCGCATTTTGATGGAACTCCTCAATATGAATACAATAATGAACACATGTATTCTCCATGGGGTAGTCTTCAATTTGATCTTGGGAAAGATCCAGTTAGAAGCTTCTTAATGTCTGCTATGGATTATTTCTTAACTTACTTCCATTTTGATGGGATTAGAGTTGATGCAGTAAGTAATATCATCTATTGGGAAGGAAATAAAGATAGAGGCGAAAATACTGGTGGAACTGAATTTATCCGTAGACTAAATGGAAAAATTCATTATAAACATCCAAGTGTTATGATGATTGCTGAAGATAGCACTGATTTTAATGGAACAACAAGACCACTTGAATATGGTGGACTTGGTTTTGATTATAAGTGGGATTTAGGTTGGATGAACGATACTTTAAAATATTATTCTAAAGATCCAGTCTATAAAAAATGGGAACACAATAAAATTACATTCTCCATGATGTATTTCTATAGCGAAAATTTCTTATTGCCTTTAAGTCATGATGAAGTTGTCCATGGAAAAGGGACGATTATCAATAAAATGTATGGTGATTACGATACAAAATTTGCTTTAATTCGTAATTTATATACTTATCAATTTGCTCATCCAGGTAAAAAACTTAATTTCATGGGTAATGAACTTGGAAGTTTTGATGAATGGAACGAAACAAAATCATTACCATGGGAACTTAAAAGATTCCCTAAACACGATAGTGTTTCACGTATGATTCGTGATTTAAACTTAATTTATGCTCATGAAGAAGCCATGCATAAAGAAGAATATAATCCTGTTCATTTTAACTGGTTAATGGTCAATAATGCTAATGATTCAATTTTTGCTTTTGAACGTAGAGTTGGAGATAGTCACCTTGTATTTATCTTTAATATGACTCCAAATTATTATGAATCATATGATATTGGCCTTACAAGAGAAGGAACATACGAAGAAATCTTTAATAGTGATAAAGATGTTTATGGTGGAAGCAATGCATACAATGGTCTTCCATTAATGTCATATTACTATGGGCCAGAAGAAAAACCTCACAAGTTATGTGTGAAAATTGCGCCATATGCTGCAATGATTTTCAAATATGCACACAAAAATGGTGAAGATATAAAAAAATAATTAAAACAAAATTTGAAAGGGAATTTTATGTTTACTAATAAAGAAGAATTTAAAAAAGAATTCGCCGAGCGTTTAAGCGAAAAATATGGTAAAACTCCAAGCGAGGCACACATTTTAGAACAATATGATATTTTAGGTGAATGTGTAAGAGATTACGCTGGTACTGATTGGCGAAATTCTAGAGAATACGTCTTAAAAAATGATGAAAAACAACTTATCTATTTTTCAATGGAATTCTTAATTGGAAGACTTATGACTTCTAATTTAATGAATTTAGGAATTTATGATGTTTGTAGAGATGGATTAAACGAACTCGGCATTGATATTGGAAGTTTAGAAGATGTTGAAGCAGATGCTGGTTTAGGAAATGGTGGACTTGGTCGTCTTGCTGCATGTTTTTTAGATTCTATCGCATCTTTAGGTTATGTTGGTCATGGAAATTGCATCCGCTATGAATATGGTTTCTTTAAACAAAAAATTGTAAATGAAAAACAAATTGAAACACCTGATCAATGGTTAACAAATGGTTATGTTTGGGAAGTTAGAAAACCAAAACATGCTGTTGAAGTTTCCTTCTATGGAAATGCTGAAACA
>CAVKEL010000098.1:0-2134 GCA_963655445.1 Acutalibacteraceae bacterium
GTGTCATTCCAAAAGATTGAAAAAAATTAACGCCTATTGTTGTATATTGCAAATAAAACAATAAATTAAAATTGTCCAAAGTCCAATTTTGTGGAAAAATATGGAAGTCAGTAGCAAAAATTTCTCTACGACTCTTAAACATAGACAATATAACAAAGAATAAAGGCAAAAATATATTAATTAGAACGATAATTGTAACAATATAAAGTAATACACGAATTATTTTATTTGCTGTTGTATTATTGATATTGTTTTGGTTTTTAGTTTTCATATTATTTAGCTCCTTTCTTTTTACGATTTGTAAGAGCAAAAACAACAGCATTGATTGCCCCAATAAAAATCATAATCATTATTGAAGAAGCTATAATCTCTGATTGACTAATATTTCCATTACTCCTAGCATGAATTAAATATAATACAGGCGTCATGGTCATATTTAATGGTTGACCATTAGTCATTAACATTGGAATTTCAAACATTTGTAAATTAGCAGTAACTAAAGTAACTACTATCAATACAAAATAATTTTTCAAAGAAGGTAAAACAATATACCAAGTTTGCTTAAAAAATCCCGCTCCATCAATCGTTGAAGCTTCATAATAGTCTTTAGGTATATTAATCAATCCAGAATAAAAAATTAATGTAGTATATCCAGATCCAATCCATATTGTTGGAACAATAATTGAAACATAAGACCAAAAGACATCGTGAGTAAATGCGATAGGTTCTAATCCAATCGTACCTAAAATACCGTTTATTATTCCACCATTATAGTATGTTAATAAAGTAAAAATACAGCCAACAACAATTCCTGAAAATAAATAAGGAAGATATATAATTGTACGAACAAAAACACCATATTTATTTTTAATTCTTACTAATATATTTGCAAAAAGAAATGATCCTAAAACTTGTAATAAAACCACAAAGAAAGTCATAATAAGACTATTTGCAATCGCCTTTAGAAAATTTTCATTCTGAAAAACTTTTATATAATTTTCAAAACCTGCAAATACAGCTTCGTTTGGTCCGCTTTCAAAATAGAAAAACGATCTGTAAACTGCCATAACTAAAGGAGCGATAACAAATATTGAAAGGAGAATTACCGCAGGACCAATAAGAAGAAATCCTGATACAATCTCTTCTTTTTTCTTTTCTTTTGGTAATAATGAAAAACTTCGCATTATTTGCTCTTTCTTGGATTTGTTCCTGCTAAACCATTATTAAGAATAATTTTTTTAACAGTTTCATCACATTTTTTTATTGATTCATTAATATCTTTGCCCATTGCAGCTTCTTCTAATAAACCCTCTACTGCAACTGAAATATCCCAATTATAAATTGGTTCTAAAATAGCGTTATTTGAAACAGAAGTAATTACATCAACCCATTCTGAAGGAACTTCATTTTGTTTTGATGAGTCATCTTTTAAAATTTTTTGAACAGATTTACGAGGTGATGACTTTGAATAATAAGCTCGTTCAAAATAATCAACCGTTTGAGTCGTATCTTCTGCAGTTAAAAATTTTATTACTTCAACGGCCTTTTGTATATTTTTGCATTCACTTGAAATGACATAACACCAACCGCCATTAGTAGCAGTTGTTTTATTTTGATTTCCATCAAAAGTTGGCATAATTGCAAAGCCAATATCATCTTTTTTGTCTTTATATTGGTTCATAACTGTGGAAATTGACCAACTTCCACATGTTGTCATAATAGCTTTGTCATCACCGACATCAAAAACTGCTTCAGTATAATTTCCACTAGAAAGTGGCACATATCCATTTCCGTAAAGATCTTTCCAAAGATTTGCTAAATCTTTATATCCTTCATTAGTAATTCTACTTTCTGACCAATCATCAGTAATCGCTAAACCACCAGTAGCGGCGACTTGCATTCCCCATGTTCCCCAAGCACAAGCAACTCCTGTAGGTACGCCAAATGGATATACATTTTTCTTATTTTCCGCCTTTAAATTTGTTTTAATAGTTGAACATAAGTCTAAAAAATCACTCCACTTAGTTGGTATAGTTTCAGTTTTGCCATATTTTTTTAACATACTTTTTGAATATGCTAAAATAGTAGATGGTTCCATAACAATTGGGAAAGCATAATATTTATCATCATAATG
>CAVKEL010000099.1:0-10737 GCA_963655445.1 Acutalibacteraceae bacterium
AAATTTAGTTGATAATACAAGATTTACATGATCTTGATACTCAATTAAATCTTTAAATTCTTCCATTTCTAAATATAAATCTAATTCTCTTTTTAAAAATAATAATTTAGTTTGTTCAGGAAGAGGTCCATAAATATCTCTTAAATTTTTTTCAACATTTTGTAATTCATTAAAATTATTACAATTTAATATTTTTTGATAAACCTCAATTTTCTCGTTTTCTAAAATATACGTTGATGGAATATATGCATCAATTCCTAAATTTTTATGGATCTTAATTGCTTCTGCCTTTTTAATTCCAGTTTTCTTTTCTTCAATTGTTTCATTTAATAATTTTATATACATATCAATTCCAACAGCATCAATAAATCCTGCTTGCTCTGGTCCAAGAATATCCCCAGCACCACGAATTAATAAATCTCTTTGAGCAATTTTATATCCACTTCCCAAAGCTGTAAAATCTTGGATTGCTTCAAGTCTTTTTTGCGCATCTTCATTGATTTCTTTGTTTTTATTAATCATTAAATAAGCAAAAGCTAATCTGTCTCCTCTGCCAACTCTTCCCTTAATTTGATAAAGTTGAGCAAGACCAAAAGCATTAGCATTTTCGATTAACATTAAATTTGCATTTTCAACATCAATTCCATTTTCAATAATTGAAGTTGCTAAAAGTAAATCTATCTTATTATCATAAAAATCTTGCATGGTATTATTTATATCTTCTTTATCCATTTTTCCATGAACAATACCAATCTTACATTCAGGAACTAATGCCTGGAGTTTGTCGCAAGTCTCATAGATTGTTGCTATATCATTATGTACATAAAATACTTGACCATGTCGCGATAATTCGCGTTTTATTAGTTCACGAACTACATTTTTATCATAAGGAATAACATATGTTTGAATCGCAACCCTTTCTTTTGGTGGGGTAGTAATTGTTGAAACTTGCTTCAAGCCAACAAGCGATGATTGAAGAGTTCTTGGAATTGGTGTTGCAGATAAAGTTAAAACATCGATTACCTTACTTTTTTCTTTGATTTTCTCTTTTTGTTCAACTCCAAATCTTTGTTCTTCATCAATAACAAGCAATCCTAAATTTGATATATCAATTTTGTTTGATAAAACCTTATGAGTCCCTATTAATAAATCGATTTTTCTTTCTTTAATCTTTTCTTCAATTTCTTTACATTCTTGAGGAGTACTCATTCGTGAATAAAGTGCGATATTAACTTTAAATTTGCTAAATCTTTTTAATGCAACATCATAATGTTGGCGGGCGAGCAAAGTAGTTGGACAAAGAATAATTGCCATCTTTCCACTTAAAATAGCTCTAAAAGATGCTCTAAAAGCAAGCTCAGTTTTTCCAAATCCAACATCGCCACAAAGGAGTCTATCCATTGGTGTTTCGCTTTCCATATCTTTATAAATATCATTTAAAGATTTTTGCTGATCCTTTGTTAGTTCGTATTCAAAATCTGCAGCAAAAGCCGCCTCAATTTCATCGTCACCCTTAAAAGAACACCCTTTTACCTTAGCCCTTTCACTATATAAATCCATTAATCTTTCAGCTAAAACATTAATTCTTTCTTTAATTTTTCTTTTAGTAACTTCCCATTTATTTCCAGATAATTTATTTAATTTAGGGACATATCCTTCTTTACCAACGTATTTTCTTATAACACTACAAACTCTATACAAAGGAACATATAAAACATCAGTTCCATCATATTGAATTTTAATATAGTCTTCGTGCTTTCCATTTATTTCTAAAGTCGAAATTTCTGTAAATCTTCCAATACCATTTTTTTCATGAACAACATAATCACCAGGTTGTAAATCTTGGTAACTAGTTAATACAACACCTTCTTTAAATTTTGATGAATATGTTGAAACGTGTCTTCTATATCCAAATAATTCCTTGCTTGTTAAAATAACAATCTTTTGTTTTTTAAATTCGAATCCTTTTGTAAATGAGTTTATCGATAATGAAATATTTTTAGTTTCATCTAAGTCAAAATCTTTGGTAAGCCCATAAGTGATTTTTAATGGTTCTATAGAAGATATTATCTTATTAACTTGTTCCTTATTTTCTAATAAACATAAAATTTTATATTCATTTTTAATATACATTTCAATGAGTCTAGTTACATCTATATCTCTCGAACTATAAAATGAATTAGATGACAATTCTAATTGTTCAGAACTTGAATGAATAAAAAAATTGTTTAAAAAATACGTAAATTTTGAATTGTTTAAAATATTAATTTCTTTATTGAAATATTTTAAATGTGAAATCGATCTTCCTTCTTTAAAGAGCTCACTTAAAAATGCATCGCTTTCTGTGAATATGTTGTTTTTGGAATTTATGAATTCATCTTCATTATTAACAACTATTTGGAATGGATTAGATAAATAATCCAATAAATTACAGCAATCTTCCTTTAAAAAACCATAATATTTATAAAATTTTGAATTTAAATTAGAGCTTTTTAAATCTTCTATATCTTCTTCAGTTTGATTAATCAATTCTTGATAAATATTATTAGGTAAATTGTTTTTATCATTAGATAAAACTTTTCTGATTTTGCTTTCGATTTTTTCTTTTTCTTCATTATTAAATAAAATTAAAGAAGCAGGCAATATTGTAACTTCTTCGACTTGTTCATAAGAAATTTGATTTGCAATTGAGAAAAATCTAATACTTTCGACTTCATCACCAAAAAATTCGATACGAATAGGATTGTCATAATTTAATGAATAAATATCAACAATATCACCCCTTATAGCATATTGAAGTGATTGATCAATTTTTTGAACCCTTGAATAACAGATATTTTGTAATTGTTCTTTCAATTTATTGAAATCGTACGTTTCTCCAACTTTTAATTTTAAACATGAATTAATAAATAATTCCTTTGTTGGATAATATTTAAAAAGTGATGATGGTGCAAGCAAAATAATTTTATGTTTTGCAAACAACAAACTATATAAACCATATATTTGCTGTGCCAACATCTCTTTTGATTCACTTAAATATTCAACTCTTAAAAGTTCATCGCTTGGAATTGTGATAATATCATCAGATTTTACAAAAGTTGTAAGCGAATTATACATTTCATTTACTTCAAAATTATTTGCGCAATAAACAAGTACATTATCATTAAATTTATTAAAAAGATTAAGCGTTAAAAAAGTAGTTCCAATAAACGAATCCACCACAAAATACCCTACATTTGAGTCAGTAGGGGGTGTTTTAAATTCGTTAATTGCTAAATTCTTTAAATTAATCAATAAATTTCCATCCTTTATCTATTATATAAAGACATTGCTTTTGGAACGCCTTCCTTAAGCGCAGTCTTTATTGCATCAATAGCCCTATTTTCTGCTTCATCAATAAGAGGTCTTTCTTCTTTTGATGGCTTTCCTAAAACATAATCAATAGTATCGTATGTTGGAGTACCAGTTCCTATTCTTACGTGAACAAATTTATCAGTTCCTAAACAACTTATAATGGATTTAATTCCATTATGTCCGCCACTGCTACCACTTTCTTTCATCTTCATGACGCCAGGAGCAAAATCCATGTCATCATAAATAACGTAAATATCTTCTGAATTAATTTTAAAATATTGAGCACAATCTAAAATCGATTCTCCAGATAAATTCATAAAAGTTTGTGGCTTTAAAAGTAGTAAATCGTTGCCCATATATTTGCATTTAGCATAAAGACCTTTAAAATCTTCTTTTTCAATATCAAAGCCTAGCGATTCTGCAAATTTATCAATCGTTTCAAAACCAACATTATGCCTGGTTTTTTCATATTTTTTACCAGGATTTCCTAAACCAACTATTAATTTCATGACAATATAATACATTTAAGTTTTTAAAATATAAAGAACCATATTTGGTTTTAAACATGCCATAAATGCACTTTATTAGATTCAATCAAATATATGTAATTTATAAATTCTTTTTTTATTTATATTTCTTCCAGAAAAAAGAAGCATACATAAGTAAAAATAATATTTTTTAAATTTTCTATTGACTAATCAGTCAATGTGTTTAAAATAACAACTCGAAAGGAAAAACTATGCCAAGAACTAACAAGCAAAACGAAAAAATAAAAGACAGAAGAAAGTCTCAAATTCTTAAAGCTGCGCTTGCCTTATTTTGTGAAAAAGGTTACGACAATGTATCAATTGATGATATATGTAAAAAATGTCGTATATCTCATGGTCTTTTTTATCATTATTTTGAAACAAAAGAAGCCATTAAAAACGAGTTTTACGAAGAAGGCAAAGAAAAAAGAGATGAAGCTGATGCGATGTTAAATAATCCTCATATAAAAGGATATGAATTTATTGAAAAATCAGTGCATATGTTGCTTCAAATTATAAAAACAGAGCCTGCTGCTTGTTTCTTCATTTATTGGGAATATTCAGAACTTTTAACTTCAATAAAAACTTATAAAGATCTAAAAACTGCGCTTAGTGATCATCCGGTTTTAAAGAAAACTTTAAAAGAAATTAAAGAAGGTCAAAAAAGAAGAGAAGTTACTCCTGGGATTCCTGAAGAAATTTTGCTCACTTATATGAGTTGTATAGTAGGTATTTCCTTTATGAAAATGAGAAATAAAACAAATGTAGATCTTGTTCCTAATGATGATGTCATTATGAATATATTTACTAGAAAGAAGGGTTTTTAATGAAAAAGGTTATTAAAATTTTATTCAAAAAATGGTACATAGTCCTTTTTGTTGCTCTTTGCATTATCGCTCAATGTTATTTGCAATTAACACTTCCTGAAAAAATGGGAAACATTCAAACTTACATGAGTCAATATGCTACTGGAGCAATTACAAAAGACGCTATGAACGCTAGTATTTTAGAAACTGGTGGTTGGATGTTATTAATTGCTGCTGGAATCGCAGTTTGTGCAACAGTTCAAAATTTCTTTGCTGCATGGCTTGGTGCATTTGTTGGTAAGTTTATGAGACAAGAGGTTTTCTATAAAGTTAATTCTCTTTCTTTATCAAATTACAATAAATTTGGCACTGCTACATTGATTACAAGAACTACTAACGATATTGAACAAATTAAGAATTTAGTTGCGATGTCAATTAGAACTCTTATCATGTCGCCAACTTATATGATTATTGCTTTTATTAAGATTTTGGCTATGGATGCAAGACTTTCTATTGTTTTAGCAATTTGTATTCCATTAATTGGTATAGGTATTGCACTTTTATTACATTTTGCAACTCCATTATTTAAGAAAATACAAGATTCTATCGATAACGTTACAATTGTCTTAAGAGAAAACTTAACTGGTATCCGTGTTGTTCGTGCATATAATCAACAAGATACAGAATACAAAAAGTTTGATCATGCAAATGATGTTATGAGAAAAACAATCATTAAAGTTCAAAGACTTATGAGTATTGCCGATCCTGTTATTAATGTTGTTTTCAATTTCTGTTTTATTGGAATTTATGCATTAGGTTTCTATTTATTAGATGGCTTTAAATTAACAGGAGACAGTTCGCAAGTTTTAGGAACAACATTAACAAATGTAGCAATTGCTGCTCAATATTCAATGAATATTATGATGTCATTCTTAATGTTTGCTATGTTGTTTGTTATGATTCCTCAAGCAAGTGCTTCTAATAGACGTATTAACGAGGTTTTAAATACAGTTAGTACAATTAAAGAAAAAGAATTGTCCGAAGAAGAAATTAACAAATTAAAAGATAACAAAACAAAAGGTGTTCTTGAATTCAAAGATGTTAGTTTTACTTATCCAGATGCAAAAACACCTGTTATTTCACACATTAATTTTAAAACTGCTCCAGGTTCTGTAACTGCTATTATTGGTTCAACTGGATCAGGAAAATCTAGTATTATTAATTTAATTCCAAGATTCTATGATGCTACCGAAGGAGAAATCTTAGTTGATGGAGTTAATGTTAAAGATTATCCTCAAAAAATGCTTAGAGATAAATTAGGTTTTGTTCCTCAAACTGCCGTTTTATTTAAAGGAACAATTAAAGAAAATATTCGATTTGGTAAAGATGATGCAACTGATGAAGAAATTAATGCTGCTTTAAGTGTTGCTCAAACAGAACACTTTATCAATAAATTACCAGATAAATTAGATTCTTATGTTGCTCAAGGTGGTAAAAACTTCTCTGGTGGTCAAAAACAAAGACTCGCTATTGCACGTGCTTTGGTTAGAAAACCTGAAATTTATGTATTTGATGATAGTTTCAGTGCTCTTGATTTTAAAACTGATGCAAAATTAAGAGCTGCATTAAAAACTTATGCAAAAGACTCATCAATTATTGTTGTTGCTCAACGTGTTTCTTCAATTTTAGATGCTGATAATATTTTGGTCGTTAATGATGGTCAAGTTGTCGGTCAAGGAAAACATGAAGAACTATTAAAAACCTGCAAAGTTTATCAAGATATTGTTAAATCACAACTCGATGCTGAAGAAATTGAGAAAACTATCAAGATGAATGAAGCTGCTATTTTAGAAGGAGGTAAATAAGTATGCCACGTATGGAAAGAGCTATTACTAAACCAAAACATAGTAAACAAACCGCCTCTAGAATGATTAAAGATTTTAAACATGAATTACCATTAATTATAGTTGTTATTCTTCTTTCAATTGGTTCTGCCGTTTTAAGTGTATTATCTCCTATTTATTTACAAGATATCTTAAATGAAGAAACTATGAAATCGATGTTCACAATTGGAGCAGATCAAACATTACATATTGTTTGGAGTTTATTTCTTCAAAAATTTGGTATTGTTTTAGGTATTTATGTCATTAGTGCACTTTTAGGCTGGTTATCCCAATTCTTATCTGCATCAATCTCTGCAGATTATGCCTATGAAATGCGTGATAAGATTCAAAAGAAATTAGATAAATTACCATTGTCTTATTTTGATAGAACAGCTTATGGAGATACATTATCAATTGGAACAAATGATGTTGATAATATTTCTAGAAACTTACAAACAATTATTACTCAAGTTTTCTCAGGAATCGCTTTATTCCTTGGTTCACTTATTGCAATGCTTGTCACAAATTGGCAACTTGCAATGGTCGCTCTTGCTTCACTCCCATTAACCTTAATTATTGTCTTTGTTGTTTCAAAATTTAGTGGAAAACAATTCACTAAATATAGAAAAGAATTAGGTATCTTAAATGGTAAAGTTGAAGAAGATTATGCCGGTTATAAGATTATTAAATTATTCAATAAGGAAGAAGATATCGAAGCTTCATTTGATATTTCTAACGAAGAAATGAGAAAGGCTGATGGATCTTCTCAATTCTTATCTGGTCTTATTTTCCCAGCCACATTCTTTATTCAAAATTTAGCATATGTTGGAATTGCTGTTGTTGCGGGACTTGTAAGTAACGCTGCAACTATGATTGTATTCTTTATTTTCTTAAGATTATTCAATCAACCATTCCAACAATTAGGCCAAATTGCGAGTGTTATTCAATCTGTTTTAGCAAGCGGTGAAAGAATTTATGACTTGCTTGATGAAGAAGAAGAGTTACCAGATCTTTCTGATTCAGAAACAGACGAAGAACAAATTAAAGGTAACTTCAAGTTTGACAATGTTTATTTCCAATATAGCGATGATAAACCATTAGTTGAAAACTGGACTTTAGATGTTAAAGCTGGTGATACCGTTGCAATTGTTGGTCCTACAGGCGCAGGAAAAACAACAATTGTTAACTTAATCATGAGATTCTATGAAATTAAATCAGTTCGTACCAAAGAAGAAATTCTTAATATTGAACTTAAAATAATGAATCAAATCGCCTCTCTTTTAAAATTAAAACCACAAAAACTTGAGGATTTAAGTTATGATGATTCTCTTTCAATTAAGGAGAATACAGAAAAAGCAAAATTAAATATTCGTGAATACTATCTAAATTGTTCTAAAGAAGTTGATAAATCATTATTAGATGATGTTTCAATCCAAGCAAAACTTAACTTAATCGTTAACACAATTCCAAATCATTTAAATAATGGTTCAATTGTCCTTGATGGAAAATCAACCAAGGATTATACAAGAAATTGTTTAAGAGGTTCTGTTGGAATGGTTCTTCAAGATACTTGGTTATTTAAAGGAACAATAAGAGAAAATTTACTTTATGGCGATCAAAATGCCACAGATGAAGAAATTATGAATGCATGCAAACAAGCTCACGTAAAACACTTCATTGATACGCTTCCTGGCGGACTTGATTATATGTTAAATGAAGATGGAAATAACGTTTCTCAAGGCCAAAGACAATTGCTAACAATTGCTAGAGCAATCATTAGCAAACCAAAAATTATGATTCTTGATGAAGCAACATCTTCTGTCGATACTCGTACAGAACAACAAATCCAAGATGCTCTCGATAATATTATGAAAAATAGAACATCATTTGTTATCGCTCACCGTTTATCAACAATTAAAAACGCAAAATTAATTATCGTTATGAAAAAAGGTCATATTGTTGAAACTGGAAATCATAAAGAATTATTAGCTAAAAACGGGTTCTATGCAGAGTTATATAACTCACAATTCTCTGGAACAAACCCAATGGCACAAACATCCGAAAAAGAAGATAGTTAATACTAAAAAATGCACGATTTTGACAAAGTGTCATACGTGTATTTTTTTAAAATTCGATATACGTTTCGGCCTCTTTTTTAAAAATTCAAATATTTTTATTCTTTTTCTAGAGCTTCAACTTGAAGATTATGAAGTTCTTTATAAACACCTTTTAATTGTGGATAAATTTTCTTATAAATTGAATTATATAAAACTTTATATTCCTCTACCGCTTTTGGATTAGGAATAAAGGTTTTTTCATATCTAACCATTGCATCTTTTGCTTCTTTTGGCGAATTAAAAACTCCTAGAGAAATAAATTGTGACATTGCGCATCCTAAAGATGAAGATTCATAAGTTTCAGATTTTAAAACATTTATATCAAATATATCTGCAGTAATTTGACAAATTGCATCAGACTTAGACCCGCCACCACTAACAGTAATAAACTTAATTGGTTTGATTGTTTTTTTTCTAATCGAGGTCAAACCTTCTTTTAAAGCAAATGCAATTCCTTCAATAATAGCTCTATAAATATGATATTTAGTATGAACATCGTAAAAACCAATGATTGCACCTTTTGCTAATGGTCTAGAAAGGCCTGGCCCCCAATATGGTTGTAAAACCAATCCGTCACAACCTGGTTTAATTTCCATAAGTTTTTTATTTAAAATCTCTTCTACAGCCATGTTTTCAATACGTGCTTCAACTGATTGCTTTTCAGCAAATTCTTCAGAGAACCAGCGAATCATCCAATATCCTCTATAAATTTGAACTTCACCGCTATAATATCCTGGATAACAAGTCTTATAAGATGGCAAAAATGGCTCTGGTTCATAATATCTTTTACTTACAACCGCAATAGTTGAAGCTGTACCATATGAAATATGAGCAAACGTATTATCAATGGCTCCACATCCCAAAGCTTCACAACTTTTATCATAACCAGTTGTTATATATTGGAGGCCTTCAGGAAAACCAGTTCTTAAACTTCCTTCTTTTGTTACAGCACCAATTACTTCACCAACTTCGCTAGCAAGAGGCACCATTTCTGGATCAACTCCATATATGCAACCTTTAGGTGCATTCTTGGAATAATTTTTGCCAGTCTTGAAATTTACAGGGAAATGTCCAATCATATTGCTTGCTGAATCTTTTAACACTCCAATTAATAAATAATTTAAATAAAGATTCATTGGGACATAATATCTTACTTTTGACCAAACTTCAGGTTCGTTTTCTTGAACCCAAAGAGCAGGTGTTCTTTTTCTATTTAATGTGATTGTGTCTCTCATTCCAACTAAAAGAAATGCTACACTATAAACCCAAGGAATTTTTCTCTCTAATTTTGCTTGTCTTTGGTCTAACCAAATAATTGAAGGTCTAACGGGTTTATAGTTCTCATCTAAAAACACAACGGAATCTCTAAAACATGTAGATGAAATACTAACACATTCTCGAACAAGATCTTTGTTGCTTTCAGTCAATCTTTTTGCAGCTTTGCACATGCATTCAAAATAGTAATTTGGATCTTGCTCGCAATATCCAGGCTTAGTTGAAAAATATGGTGGATTATATCTTTCTTGTTCGAAAGCAAGGAACTTTCCTTGATCGTTAATTATCGCAACTCTTACACTTTGTGTTCCGTAATCTATCGTGACTACTTTTTTATTATTTTTTTCCATATATGTATTTTAATTAAGAAGAAAATAATTTTAAATAAAAAGTTCTAATTTTATGGTGACTTTTAAGATTTTAAAAGTATATAATTCGAGTGTTAAAAATAATTAAAGGAGGTTAAAAGTATGTCAACAGAAAAAAGAAAAATTACATCTGAAATTATTGAAAAATTAATTGAAGAAAAAAAGTATCAAGATATTAGATATTTATTTGACCAATACCCGGAAATTGATATAGCTGAAGCCTGCGATAATTTAGAAGACAAATCAAAATTAATAACTATATTTAGAGTTGTTAAAAGCGAACATACAGCCGAATTATTTTGCAATTTAAATCAAGATACTCAAGAAGAATTAATCAAGCTTATGTCTGATAAAGAAGTTTCAACACTTCTTGAAGCATCATCAAATGATGATATTGTTGATTTTTT
>CAVKEL010000099.1:10747-21631 GCA_963655445.1 Acutalibacteraceae bacterium
AGATATGCCTGCTAATCTTGTCAAAAAAGTTTTACAAAATTCAACAAAAGATGATCGTGCAATAATCAATAAATTATTAAATTATAAGGATGATTCTGCAGCGTCAATTATGACCACAGAATTTCTTGAATTTTTAAATACTTTAACAGTTAAAGAAACTATTGATAAAGTTCGTGAAATTGGTAAAGAAGCAGAAACAATTTACACAATTTTTGTTAAAGATAACAAAAGAAATTTCATGGGTACTGTTGATCTTGATGATTTAATTTTTGCTTCACCTGATCAAAAACTTGAAGATATCATGAATAAAGATTTTGTTACGGTCGATGTCAATACAGACCAAGAAGAAGTTGCTCGACTTGTTAGAAGATATGACTTAAATGCAATTGCTGTTTTAAATGATGATAAGCGTTTAGTTGGTATCATTACAGTTGATGATATTGTTGATGTTATTCAAAAAGAAGCTGATGAAGATTTATCATTACAAGCAGGTGTCAATCCTCTTGATGATAGTTATAAAGAAACTGGTGTTTGGAAAATGGCTAAAAAATGCCTTCCATGGCTTATGATTTTACTTGTTGTGGATGTTTTTTCCACTATTGTTATTAGCGGTTTCCAAGAACAAATTGCAACTGTAGCAATTTTAAGCGCATTTATTCCAACAATTATGGATACTGGTGGTAACGCTGGTTCTCAAACATCTAGTGTTATGGTTCGTTCAATTGCTTTAAATGAGTTTTCAGGGAAAGATTTCTTTAAAGTTTTATGGAAGGAAACAAGAATTTCTGCGCTTGTTGCAAGCATTACAATGGTTTTTGCCTGGTGCTGGTTTATGATTGAAATGTATTTACATCTTGTTGATTATTCTGGCCCACAAGGGGTAGTTTTAGAAGGTTGGGACTTATTCCAAGCTCGTTCTGGAATCGCACTTTTAGTAGCAATTACATTATTTATTACAATCATGATTTCTAAGTTCTTTGGTTTCTTATTACCATGGTTTGCTAAACTAATTAAAAAAGATCCAGCATTAATGAGTGGACCACTTATTACTTCAATTGTTGATGTATCAAGTTTATTAATTTATTTCGGCGTATTCGAACTTATTAAAATAGGTTTCGGTATTAGTTTCTAGACAAAAAGGAGATGAAAAGTCTCCTTTTAATTTTTATTTTAAAAGCACAAAAGTGATTTATTGACATTATTTTAATATTAGATATTAAAATAGTCGCTTTTTTGTTATAATTTATAAGCGTTGAAAAAACAACTGCCAATAGGAGGAAATATTAATGGCAAACGAAAAACAATATGTATTTCCCTTCGATAAGGCCTATGGTTTAGGTAAAAATCTTCTCGGAGGAAAAGGCAATGGTCTTGCTGAAATGACTCATGCTGGTGTTCCAATTCCACCAGGATTCACTATTTCAACTGAAGCATGTACTCTTTATTATGAAAGTGGCAAGACAATGCCAGATTGGTTATTGAAACAAGTTGATGAAGGCATAAAAAATATTGAAAAAGAAACCGGAAAAACTTTCGGCGGAAGTAATGGACATCCTTTACTCGTCTCAGTTCGTAGCGGTGCTCGTGTTTCTATGCCAGGTATGATGGACACCATCTTAAACTTAGGTTTAAATGATGAAACCGTCGAATTACTTGCTAAAGTCTCAAACAATGAGAGATTTGCTTACGATTCATATCGTAGATTCATTTTAATGTTCACAAATATCGCTAAAGGATATCCAAGAACTGAAATGGATAAAATGCTCGACAAAATCAAGGAAGATAATGGTTACAAACTTGATACCGAAGTTACTGCTGAACAACTTAAAGAATTAGTTAAAGAATACAAGGTTTACTATAAAGAACACTTTGGTGAAGAATTCCCAAGCGATCCATTAGTTCAATTACACGAAGCTGTTACCGCAGTTTTCAGATCATGGGATAACCCAAGAGCTAACGTTTATAGAGCTATGAATGGTATTCCATATTCATGGGGAACTGCTGTTAACGTTCAATCAATGGTCTTTGGTAACTTAGGTGAAACTTCAGGAACTGGTGTCGCATTCTCACGTGATCCAGGAACTGGTGAAAACAAGATTTATGCTGAATTCTTACCAAATGCACAAGGTGAAGACGTTGTTGCTGGTGTTCGTACACCACTTCACATTAGTGAACTTCAAGCTAGAATGCCAGATGTTTACGAACAATTCATGACAACTATCAAGAAGATGGAAAATTACTTCAAAGATATGCAAGATATGGAATATACCGTTGAAAATGGTAAACTCTATTTCTTACAAACTCGTAATGGTAAGAGAACCGCAGCTGCTGCTGTTAAAATCGCTTGTGATTTAGTTGATGAAGGTTTAATTGATGAAGAAGAAGCTTGTTTACGTGTCGAACCAAAACAATTAAACGATCTCTTACACCCAACATTTGATACTGCAGAATTAAAGAAACAAACTGCTATTTTACATGGTTTACCAGCATCTCCAGGCGCAGGTACTGGACACTTAGTCTTTACCGCCGAAGAAGCAAAAGCTGAAAAAGAAGCAGGAAGACCTGTTATCTTAGCACGTGCCGAAACATCTCCAGAAGATATTATTGGTATGGTTAATGCTGAAGCAATTTTAACTGCTCGTGGTGGTATGACCTCACACGCTGCTGTTGTTGCACGTTCAATGGGTAAATGCTGTGTTGCTGGTGCAACTGATGCAATTATTGATGAAGAAAAGAAGACTTTAACAATCGGTGATAAAGTTTACACAGAAAAAGATGTTTTCAGTGTTAATGGTTCAACTGGTGAAGTTTATTATGGTGCTGTTAAAATGGTTCCAGCTTCATTAAGTGGCGACTTTGGTCGTATTATGGACTGGGCTGATAAATATAGAAGACTTAAAATTAGAGCAAATTGTAACTCACCATTAGATGCAACCAATGCAAAGAAATTTGGTAGCGAAGGTATTGGTCTTTGTAGAACAGAACGTATGTTCTTCGGAACAGATCGTATCTTAAATATGAGAAGTATGATTTTAAGTGATACAACCGAACAACGTGTTGCAGCTCTTGAAAGATTAAGACCATATCAAGTTCAAGACTTCTATGAAATGTATATGTCTTGTCCAGAAGATAATGTCTGTATTCGTTTACTCGATCCACCACTACATGAATTCTTACCAGATATCCATGATGAACAAAACATCAAAGATATTGCTGAAAAATTAAATGTTAGTGAAGATAAAGTTAAAGATAGAATCAATCAATTACATCAAGCTAACCCAATGATGGGCTTCCGTGGTGTAAGACTTTGTATTGAATATCCAGAAATTTATAGAATGCAAGCTACTGCTATCATTCAAGCTGCATTAAAAGCAAGTAAAGAATTAGGTCATGATATTGAACCAGAAATTATGATTCCATTATCAGGCGAAACAAAAGAATTCAAGTTTGCAAAGAATGTTGTTGTTGAAGCAGTCGAAGAAGAAATGAAGAAACAAGGTCATACTTTAAAATATGAAGTTGGTACTATGATTGAAATTCCACGTGCTTGCTTACAAGCTGGAAATATTGCTAAGGAAGCAAAATTCTTCAGTTTCGGAACTAACGATTTAACTCAATTAACTCTTGGTTTCTCAAGAGATGATTGCAACCAATTCTTACCTGCATATCAAGAAAAGAAGATCTATGAATTTGATCCATTCCAAACTGTTGATATTGAAGGTGTTGGTGAATTAGTTAAGATTGCTGTTGAAAGAGGAAGAGCTACAAATAAAGATTTAACAATCGGTGTTTGTGGTGAAACTGGTGGCGATCCAGTCAGTATTGATTTCTACAATAGAGCTGGTTTAACCTATGTCTCATGTTCCCCATTCAGAGTCCCAATTGCAAGACTTGCAGCTGCTCAATCTGAAATTCAAGTTAAAAGAGAAAAAGCTAAAAAATAACTCTTAATAAAATAGCCTTTGCCATTTAAGACAAAGGCTTTTTAAATACTCTTTTTTCAAAATTTAATATACGTTTCGGCCTCGATTTAAAAAATTCACTATTTTGCTAGTGAATTTTTTTATCTGTTTTAATATTTAAAAATTTAGTTAATTCAGCCTCATAATTAGAATTTACATAGTATTCTTTAAATACTCTTTTTGCTAATTTCTTGTTTTTAGTTAAACCAACAACACAACTTCCACCACCAGTCATGAAAACCATATCAAATCCCCTATCAATTAAAGATTTTTTAATGTTTTCTATTTCAGGAACAATAAATATTCCAGGCTTTTCTAAGCTGTTTCCTATATATTTTTTGATATCGTCATCACCGTTTTTAAGTAACTCCACTACTTTAGGAATATCAAAATTTTCTTTTTCTTTTATTTGATCAAATTCATTATAAATTCTAGTTGTAGAAATACCTTCAACTGGTTTTATTAATAAAACATGATAGTCATAAAAACTTTTATCAATTTCTATAGGTTGAATTTTATTTCCAATTCCTGTAACTAAAGCTGGTTTATTAAAAAGCATAAAAGGAACGTCAGAACCAATTTTAGTTGCTGCTTCAATAAGTTCCTCTTTTTTTACTTTTATTTTTAATGCTTTAACAACAGCTTTTAAAACCACAGCTGCATCAGCACTTCCGCCACCTAATCCAGATTGTAAGAAAATATTTTTATGAATGTGTACGTCAAAACATTCATTAAAACCCCACATTTCTCTAGCTATTTGAATTGCTTTATGGCAAAGATTATATTTAGCAATTCCAACTTTAAAATTATCACAGACAATAAAATCATCTCCGTTTTTACGATCAATAACATCAATCTCTATTGAATCATGTAATTTTAAGGGTAACATAACAGTTTCAATATCATGAAACCCATCACTTCTTTTATCTTTTACGTTTAGAGCCAAATTAATTTTGGCATAAGCTCTTTCTATCATATTCAATAATTATAATTTTATAACTTCTAGTTTCAAGAGTTCGTTTGTTAAATTGATAAAATCATTTAAATCTAACTCCTCGGCTCTCATTGTAGGTGATAATTTTAAATCATTTAATATAGAAGAAGTCTTATCTTTATTTTTTACTAAACTATTTAAATTGTTATAAATAGTTTTCCTTCTATTTAAAAACATTGCTCTAGTACAAGTCAAAAGAGGTTTAATAAATTTATGCTCTAAACCACTTCTTTTTTCTAAAGTAACAACAACAGAATCAACTTGTGGCATAGGGAAAAAACTTGTTTTTGCAACATTCATATTTTTAGTCATTTTGAACGTATATTCTAAGATAATGTTTAAAACATTATATTCTTTTGTTCCTTTTTTGGCTGTTATTCTTTCAAAAGCTTCCTTTTGCATCATGCAAACGGCTTTATCTAAGTCCTCAAAATGAACTGCTATATAGAGCAAGATATCACTTGTAATGTAATAAGGAAGGTTACCTATAATTTTATTTGCAGAATAGTCCTTATATTTCAAAATATTATTTTTTACGATATTTATTTCTTTATCACCATATGCTCTATTCAAATAATCAACAAATTTTGCATCATATTCCACTACCGTATAATTCTTTGTTTTCCCTATTAAATCATTAGTTAATGCACCTAAACCAGGTCCAATTTCAAGTAATATATCATCGCTTTTAACGTCAACTAAATTAATTATTTCATCTATAGCTTTTTGATTTACTAAAAAATTTTGTCCAAGTTCTTTCTTAGCATGTGAATTTTCTAATTGGAAATAATCTTTAATTTCTTCTCTTGTTAACATAACTTTATTTTAACCCTTCAACTATATTCTTTAATTCTTCTTTTGAAATTTCTATCGAATTTAATTTTAATAATAAATTTTTTGAGTTTGAAAATCCTAGATGTAATTTCTCACAAAGTTTTTTCCTTAAAACACTCGAATTTTCTCCACCATTTAAACCTAATTCAATTAAATCTGAATTTCTAATAGCATTTTTGCTTTCTTTTTTTGAGAACGATATTACATTTTCTAATGAACTAATTACTTCTTCTTTTGTAGACTCTGCAACACCAACTTTATGATGTTTTATTGATACTTCTTTTCTAACAAAAGCTTCTTTTGCAGAAGGTATTTTTTCTTTAATTTTATGTCTTATTTGTAATCCGGGAAAATCAGGATCAGTTAAAATTATTATTCCTCTTGTTTTTTCTGCCTTACTTAAAAAGTCAATATCTTCATTGCTAATTGCACTACCATGAACTTGGTAGAAATCAGCATCTAAAAACGATGATAAAAAGTCAATATCTGACTTGCCTTCAACCACTATTAATTCATTAATTTTCATATAATTTATTTTCACGTGAAAATATTTCCTCAGCATTTTTTGAAGTTATATTTTCCATCTCCTTAATATCTAAATTCTTTCGATTGGAGGCAAATAAAACCACTTCGTATATATACTCTGGTTTATTTAATTTTCCCCTATGTTCTTGTGGAGGAAGATAAGGAGCGTCTGTTTCAAAGACTATATTTTCCAAATCAATATTATCAAATGTATTTATAGCATTTTTATTATTCTTATATGTAAGAGTTCCACCGAAGCCAAATGCGAAATTAAGATCTTTAAAAAGTCTAGCCATTTCAAGACTTCCAGAGTAACAGTGAAGTATACTTTTTCTTTTCACGTGAAAAGTATTTAATATATCATATGTGTCTTGTATTGCTTCTCTACAGTGTACAGATATTGGTAAATTTAATTCATTTGCTAATTTAATTTGTTCAATAAACATTTTCTTTTGTTTTTCTTTAATTTCGTCATCTTTTTCCCAATAATAATCCAATCCAATTTCGCCAATTGCTCTAACAACCGGATCCTTAGCTAATTCTTTGAGTTCTAAAATAGAATTGTCGTTATATGATCTATGTTCAGTTGGCATAATTGATACTGCAGCAAAAACAATATCAGGGTACATGTGTGCTATTTGAATCGCTTTTTTTGAACTAGGAATATCCCAACCTACACACAAAAATTTTTGAACACCTTTTTCTTGTGCGGCTTTAATGTATTCATCTAAATTTGAATACAATTTATCATCATTTAAATGAATGTGAGTATCAAAAATCATATTATTTACCTAAACAAAACCTTGAAAATATCTCGTTTGCTATATCAAAATCATGATCTTCCCCAGTTAAAGAAAGAACTTTTAAATATGCATCTTGTATATTTACATTTATTAAATCGATAGGAATATCATGTTTTGCATCATTTAGAGCTTTTTGCAGTGATTCTTTAATGTTTTTTAAAATTCCTGTTTCTCTTGCGTTATTTATAGATGGATTTTTATAATTTTCTTCTTTTAACCCTAAAACACTAATTATTTTGTTTTTTAATGGTTCAATATCATTATTTAAAGCGCTTATAAACAAACTATTTTCGTTTAATAATTCTTTGTTAAATAAATCTTTTTTGTTATATACAATTATATTTTGCTTGTTTTTAATTAATTCAAGGATGATTTTATCCTCATTATCAAAAGTAGTGGAGTCAAATACAGCTAGTACAATGTCAGCATCATCCAGAGTTTTTCTACTTTTAATAATGCCTTTTTCTTCGATAATATCATCACTTTCATGAATGCCAGCGGTATCAAAAAGATTTATTGTAACTCCATTTAAAACAAATTTGCCTTCAACAACATCTCTTGTGGTTCCTTTAATATTAGTAACAATTGCCTTTTCTTCACCAAGTAGTGCATTTAAAATACTTGATTTACCTACATTAGGCTTACCAACAATAGCAATTTTTACACCATCTTTAATTATTTTTCCTTTTTCGCCATTCTCTATAAGTTTATTGATATATTCGATATTATCTTCGCATACAGATATTATTTTTTTACTATTTGCTTCTTCAATATCTGTATATTCTGGATAATTAATATTTACTTCAATTAAACTTAACAAATCTCCTAAAGATTGTTTCAAAGGTAAAACCAATTTGCTTGTTTCGCCTTTTAAGGACATTAAAGATATTTGTTTGCTTTCTTCGGTTTCTGCATTTATTAAATCGTTTATAGATTCAGCTTGAATAAGGTCCATTTTCCCATGAAGATATGATCTTGAAGAAAATTCACCTCTTTCCGCCATTCTTGCTCCATTTTTAATCGCAATTTCAATGATTTTGTTTGTAATAAGTGGAGATCCATGTGAAATAATCTCTACAGAATCTTCACCGGTGAAAGATTTAGGATTTTTATATGCTAAAAGAATGACTTCATCAACAATTGAACTATTATCTTTTATATAGCCATGAATAATAGTGTTTTGAGTCACGTCATTGATATCTTTAGAAAAAATCTTCGAAACAATATTAAAACAATCGTCGCCAGACAATCTAACAATAGCCAAAGCGCTTCTCATTGGAGGAGTTGCAAGTGCAACAATCGTTTCAAACATATATTTATTTTACTATATTTTAGCTTATTCAGGTTGAACATCTGAAGCAGTGGAGTCTTCATTACTTACTTCATTATTTGAAATTTGGTTTGCAACATATTTAATAACAATTGCACGATCTTTTCCATCACCAACAGACTCAGTTTTAATATTTCTAAATGAAGCTAATGCATTATGAACTTTTTTACGTTCATCTGGTGTCATTGGATCGAGTTTAACATCAATATGTGTTTTTTGAACTTCATGAGCTGTTTTCTTTGCAGCATAAACAACTCTTGAGTACTTCTTGTCTTTATATTCGCCAATATCAAGTAAAATTCTAATCTTTTTCTTGAATTTAGCGCTTACAGCAAGTTTAGTTAATTCATTTAAAGATTGTAATGTTTCGCCATTTCTTCCAATTAATAAGGAATTATGGTTAGTTTCAATTAAAATCTTAATGACTTCACCTTGGTATAAAGTCTTTAAACTTACATCAAGACCAAGAGCATGAATAACATCACGAATATATGATTCAGCATATTCAACAACATCACTCATTTCACTGATACTAATTGTAATTTTCTTACTAAATAATGTACGTTTTTCTTCTTCAACTGTATAAAGAAGTGATTCAACAGGTATATTTAAATCTTTACTCGCTTCTTCTAAAGCAAGCTCTAAAGTTTTAGCTGTATATAATTTCATAATTATTTATCTTCTTTCTTTTTTTTCATGTTTTTATTCATTATTGTTTGAGTAATAAGGGTTTGTGCAATTGAGAAAAGTGCACCTGCAAACCAATAAACACCCATTGCTGATGGTAAAGTAAAGCCCATAATAATGACCATTCCAGTCATAACCCAACTAACCATCTTCATTTGACGTTGACTATCGTTTTGAGCTTGATTAACACCAAGTTTTGGCATATTCTTCATTCTCTTTTTACTTAACCATTGTGGTAACATCATAGCAACAATTTGTGAACCAGACATGAGAATAATTAAAACAAGAGCAGTCCACCAACCTGGTAATGCTGGCCATCCAGCACTATTGGTTAAAGTTGCCCAAATAGTATCACTTAAATATAATCCTAAAACACTATCTCTAGATAATGATGCAGCTCCAGTCATTGCATTCCAAACTGAAATAAATAATGGGAATTGAATAATCATTACTAAAATTGACATGAATGGATGAACTTTATTCTTTTTATATAAAGCCATTTGTGCTTGAGCCATTCTTTGTTTTTCATATTGATTAGTATTTGAATTTGGATATTTAGCTTGTAATTTAGCAATTTCAGGTTGTAAATATGTCATTTTTTGTTGTGAAATTGTTGATGGAAGTGTAATCAACATAAAGCACAATCTAATAATGACGGTCATAATTAAAACAGCACCAATTTGACCCCAACCATTCATACCAAATGAATGAGATAAACTTTCAACGCCATAACCAATTGGATAAACAAGTAAACCTTCTAAGAAGCCATGTTCTTTAAAAGCTTTACCCCAATTTGCAAAGAATCCACCTTCAGCTTTATTTGTAACATAAACTGTTTCATTTAATGGATCAGTTGAAATATGTCCATATAAACCTTCATCGATAGAAATACATGTTTTAAGTGAAGAAACTTTTTGAGTTAAAGTTTTTTCATATAATGCTAAATAATCATTATTCATTGCATAATTAGCACCTTTTTCCTTAATTAATTCATCATTCCATTTTTCTAAAAGTGTATATGGTTTTGAAGTATCTTCTTTGTTGTAGTATTTAAAATAACCATATTTAACTAATAAGGAATTGTTTCTACCAATATTACTTGAACCACCTTCAAGCATAGTTTTAAGTAAGTCGGTATTTGTTTTATCACTAATATAAGTTTTGTATTGATCCATACTATAACCATATAATGTCTTGAAATCTAATGATTTGATATCGACATCTTTATAATTTTTATCACCATCAGCCTTTGCTTTTTCAATGGCTAAATTAATTGTTTTCTCATCAATATCAGTATAAAAAGTTCCATATGGTAAATTGATATAACTGCTAGTTGCAGTTGTTTCTAAACTTTTAATAAAAGAATTTTTACTAAAAGTTAATGTTAAATAACTTTTTGGATTTCCATTATCATCTTTTTCAGTTGATGGAACATTGATAGTGCATGGATAAATATAATACATTCCTTCACCATCAAATGATTTATTTTCACTTATAAAATAAGTTTTATTCCCATTTTCATCAACTGCTGTTTTTGCAAATTCTGAAGAATCAGTAATTTTTTCATATCCTTCAGTAACTAAGCTATTTGCATACTCTAAAGCATCATTTTTTGTATCAAAAAAACTAGTATTTATCGAATCATAACCATATCGATAACTACTAGAATCTTGATCATTACAAAATGAATTACAAGCAGTAAGCAAACCAAGAGTAAAAGCAACAGCAAATGCTCCAACTAACTTTTTG
>CAVKEL010000099.1:21641-30978 GCA_963655445.1 Acutalibacteraceae bacterium
CTCCTAACTTGTGATAGAAGTGTGGTTAATTCTTTCTCGTTTTCTTTGAATTGATTGATATCATATCGTTTTGATACAACAACAATTACATCTAATGATTTTGAATAATCACTAACTTTATCAATCACTGTTCTAACTTGTCGTTTAATTTTGTTTCTAGTTACAGCAATCCCATTTTTCTTAGTAACTAGAAGTCCATAACGTTCAAAACCGTATTTGTTTTTACGAAAATAAACCTTAAAAAGATCATTTTTCTTAAAAACATGTTCATCTAATATCTCTTGGAATTCTTGATATTTTAAAACACGGTTAATTTTTTTCATTTAAAAACTATAAAGAAACTACTAATTGTTTTCTTCCTTTTCTACGACGTGCAGCTAAGACTTTTCTGCCACTATTTGTTGACATTCTAGCTCTAAAGCCATGAGTTCTCATTTTGTGTAATTTACTTGGTTGATATGTTCTTTTCATAAACTTCTCCTTTTCTAAACAAGTGCGTCATAAATTATATATGTATTTATACATATAAGTCAAATAAGTTTTCTTCCTATAGGTGGTATTTTTTTATAAAAACTACTAATTTTCTACCATTAACAAATATGTGAATTTCATTAAAAAAATATGTTAATAAATCACATAAATTTTGACTGGTTCTCATAAAAACCATTGTGGATAAAAATTAAAAAGTGGATACTCTTAAACAAAATTCACAATCTTAATGTGCATTTATGTTTTCCACATAGTTTTCCACATTTTTAAAATGTTTACAGTCTTTTTTACTGATTTTAGGCACATTTTTAGTATCTTAAATGTGGATAAATAAAAATTAGATTATTTTCACTTTATTTTTATTGTGGATATGCTATATTTATAATACTTTTGAAAAGATTATGAATACGAATACATTAAGTGAAATTACAACATTATGGAATAGGGTTTTAAATACCTTATCAGATAAAATAAATGATCCAAGAATTTTTGAAGTCTTTTTTAAGGATACATATATTTATTCAATTAATAGTAAAGAGATGATTGTTGCTTGCAATTCAAGCCTTACATCAACTATTTTACATGATAAATATAAAGATATGGTCGATAAAACTGTTGATGAACTTACTGGCACTGATTTTGAAATTACTTTTGTAAATGAAGCTGATTTAAAAACTCAAAAACCAAGTGAAATCATTCAACAAAATAAACCTAAATTTTTACAATATTGTGAACTTTCATCAAATTATACATTTGATAATTTTGTTGTTGGTCCATCAAATAAAGAAGCAAGTCAAGCAAGTTTAATAGTGGCTTCAAATCCAGGTCAATTATATAATCCATTATTTATTTATAGTCAATCTGGCCTTGGTAAAACTCATTTATTAAATGCAATTGGAAATTATATTAAAGAACAAAGACCTTCTTCAAAAATTTTAATTTGTTCAAGCCAAACTTTCTTTGAAGAATATCAACAATCTATTCATAATCAAGCTGATAGCGATGCTTTTAGAGAATATATTAAAAGTTTTGATGTGCTTTTAGTTGATGATATTCAATTTTTTCAAAATAAAAAATCTACAGAAGAATTTTTCTTTAATATTTTTGAACATGTAAAAGCAAATAAAAAACAATTAGTTTTAACAAGTGATCGTTCTCCGAGTGAATTAAGAGAATTGGATCCACGTCTTCAAACTAGATTTGCAAGTGGTCTTCAAATTTCAATTTTAAAACCAACAACTGAAATGTGTGAAGATATATTAAAAAAGAAAATAGAAGCAACTGGTCTACCTTTATCCATGTTTGATGATGATGTTTTATTCTTATTAGCTGATAAATTTAAAAATTCTATAAGAGATTTAGAAGGTGCGTTAAATAGACTACTATTTTATGCAAATATGAATCATGCTGATCATATAGATTTATCCATAGCAATTGAAGCTCTTCAATCATTAATTGATGTAGGTGATTCAAGATCAAAAGTTAGTGTTCAAAAAATCCTTAATGTCGTTGCAAGTTATTACAATTTAAGTGTTTCACAAATTACTGGAAAAATTAAAACTGGTCAAATCGTTAATGCTAGACATATTTCAATTTATTTGATTAGGAATGTATTAGATATTTCTTTGAAACAAATTGGCGAAGTGTTCTCAAATAGAGATCATACAACCATTATGCATAGTTTAAATAAAGTTGAAGAAATGTTAAAAACAGATAAACAAACAAAAATAGTCATAGATGAGCTAAAAAAGCGAATTAATGCATAGAATTTTTGTTAAAATATTCATGTAAAATTATATCGAAATGAGTTATCCACATTTTCCACAGAGATTATTATTAATATTATAAATTATTAGTTAAGGAGTTTTTTATGAAATTTACTATTAACAGAGATGAATTTATTAGAGCATTACTTAATGTTACTAAAGTAGTACAAGTTAAAAACGTTAACCCAATTTTAACAACTGTTAAGATGGTTTTAGATAATTCAGGATTGAATTTAACTGGAAGTAATGGTGATTTATCCATTAGTGAAACAATTCCACTTTTTAGAGGAGATTATGAAATTATCCGTGATGTTAGACAAGGTGGTGTTTTAGTTAATGCTAAAGTTCTTTCAGATATTGCTCGTAAATTTATTGGTAATGAATTAACATTTGAACTTGTTGATAGTAGTATTGCCAAAATTGCAAATGAAAAAACTGTTTATAATTTAAACACAATTAGAGTTGTAGAATATACTGATATTGATTTCTCTAAAACTGGTAGTCTTTTAAAATTTAAAAAACAAGATTTTATTGATTCAGTCAATGAAGTTGCATTTGCTGCTGCTACAAAAGAAACTAGACCTATTTTAACTGCTATTAATTTTTTAGGTGAAAATAATACATTAACTTTAACTGCAACTGATGGTGCAAGACTTGCATCAAAACATTTAGATATTGATATTCAAAATAAATTTAATGCGAATATTCCAAGTAAAACACTCATTGAATCATTAAAATCA
The DNA here is from genome assembly GCA_963655445.1 of Acutalibacteraceae bacterium. Lineage (GTDB taxonomy): Bacteria > Bacillota_I > Bacilli_A > RFN20 > CAG-826 > Onthovivens. Next base: position 24,637 of record CAVKEL010000099.1, read on the forward strand.
ATTAGTGATGAAGAATACATTAACTTATACGTTTCTGATAAGAAGGTTTTAATTGAACTTAAAAATTGTTTAATTGTTTCTAGATTAACTAGTGGCGAGTATCCTGTTATTAGAAATATAATTCCAAAAAACTTCTTTTATGTTTTAGAAGTGAATGCTAGTGAATTTTTAAATGCAATCGATCGTATTTCTGTTTTAAGTATCGAACAAGAAAATATTGTAAAAATTACAATGACTGAAGCTAAGATTGAAATTTCAAGTAAATCACAACAAATGGGAAGTGCTGTAGAAACTTTAAATGTTTTTAAATACCAAGGTGAAAGACTTGAAATTAGTTTTAATGCTTCTTTTGTTGCTAGTGCAATTAGAGCGTTAAAATCTGAAGATGTAGTACTCTCATTTATTGGGGAAATGAAACCATTTACAGTTACTAATAAAAGTAATCCAAATATAATTCAAGTTATTACCCCTGTCAGAACTTACTAAATCGATAAATTTTTTAAATGTGTATAGGTATTAAGACCTACGATATTTTTCTTTAAAATAAGGCTCCTTTAATATATAATATTAAAGGAGTTATTTTTATGGAAAAAAATTGGGAAAAAGTTGTAATACATACTGACTATATAACCTTAGGTCAATTTTTAAAATTTGAGGATATTATAAGAGAAGGTGGTGAAGCTAAAGAATTTATAATGTCTCACTCTATAAAAATAAATGGAGAAGAAAACAAACAAAGAGGCAAAAAACTTTATCCAGGAACTACTATTGAAATTGATAAAACAATGTTTTTTGAAATTACTAAATGATTGTTCAAAAAATTAAATTAAATAATTTTAGATGTTATAACAAGTGCGAAGTTGAGTTCTCTAAAGGTATGAATTATATCTATGGGGACAACGCGAGTGGAAAGACATCTCTTGTTGAGGCAATTTATTATTTATCTTTAGCTCGTTCTTTTAAAACTAGTAAAGATAAAGAATTAATTAACAAAAATAGTGATGCAGCATCAATAAATGCATCTATGAACTATAAAGATTCACATAAGGAAATTATTATTTCTTTATTGAATGGTGGGAAAAAAATATTCATTAATAAAAAGCAAATTAACAAAATTAGTGAATTATCAAATTTAGTCAATGCAATTTGTTTTATACCAAAAGATGTAAATCTTCTAAAAGACTCTCCAAGTCAAAGACGATTATTTCTAAATTTATCAATTGCTAAAGTTTCAAAAAAATATTTAGAACTTTGTATAAATTATGAAAAATTATTGCGTTCTAGAAATGATCTTTTAAAACAAGAAAATTTAAATTTTGATTTATTAGATGTATTAACTAATCAAATAATTCAAGTTTCTAAAGAAATTTATATATTTAGAAAACAATATATAGATGAATTAAATAAAAAAATAAATTTTGTTTATAAATCTATAACTGGTAAGGATGAAAAAATAACGATCATTTATGAATCGTTTGTATCCACAAGTGAAAATTATGAGATTCTAGCCTGTAAAAAATATAATGAATCAAAAGAAAATGATTTATTAAGAAAAGTAACAAATATTGGAATTCATAAAGAAGATTTTAAAATTTTATTAAATTCAAAAGATGTTTCAAAATATGGATCTCAAGGTGAAAACCGATTATCAGTTTTAAGTTTAAAATTGACACCATATGAATTAATTGAAGATGAAGAGAAAAAACCAATTATTATACTTGATGATGTTTTATCTGAATTAGATAAAGTTAATCAAGAAAATTTACTAAATTATTTATCAAATTTAAATCAGGTATTTATAACATCAACAAACAAAATTATTAAAGAAAATATAAATTATTATTTTGTAGATAAAGCAAATGTAAGAAAGGAAGAATAGTATGGAAGAAAAAGAAATTTTAGTTTCAGAACCTGGAGTAGAAACTCCTGAACAAGAAAAACTTGAAGAAGGAGTTACCAAAGGTTTGAGTGATGAAATTATTGAAAACATCAACGAAAAAGAACTTGAAAAAGCTGATGCAAATTACACAAGTAGTAATATTCAAGTTTTAGAAGGTCTTGAAGCTGTTAGAAAAAGACCAGGTATGTACATTGGATCTACTTCATCAACTGGTTTGCACCATCTTGTATGGGAAATTGTTGATAATGGTATTGATGAAGCTTTGGCTGGTTATTGTACAGAAATTGATGTAACAATTAATGAAGACAACACTATTACCGTTAAAGATAATGGTCGTGGTATCCCAGTAGATACTGTTGCAAAAACTGGTAAATCAGGTGTTGAAACTGTTTATACTGTTTTACATGCTGGTGGTAAATTTGGTCAAGGTGGAGGCTATAAAGTTTCTGGTGGTCTTCATGGTGTTGGCGCATCAGTTGTTAATGCTTTATCTAGTTTTGTTGATGTAACTGTCAAAAAAGAAGGTGGAATTTACTATATTAGATTTGAAAATGGTGGTCATACGGTTGCTCCTTTAAAGAAAATTGGAACATGTCCTTTAGATGAACATGGAACTACTGTTACTTTTAAACCAGATCCATTCATTTTTAAAGAAACAACAGTTTTTAGTTATGACACAATTAATAATCGTTTAAGACAAATGGCTTTCTTAAATAGAGGTATTAAAATAAATCTTTATGATAAAAGAGGTGAGGGTGCAGAAGCTCACTATAAATATGATGGTGGTATTATTGAATATGTTAAATTCTTAAATAAAGATTCAGAAGCCTTAACTAATGATGTTATTTATTGTGAAGGTGGCCAAAAATTCAATGATAATGGTGTTGAAGAATTGATCACAGTTGAATGTGCAATGCAATATACAAGAGGATTTAATAAAAAGTTATATTCTTTCTGTAATAATGTTACAACTACTGATGGTGGTATGCATGTTGATGGATTTGCTCTTGCTATTGTTAGAGTTATAAATGCATATGCAAGAGATAAAAAAATCTTAAAAGATGCGGATAAAGAAAAAATTACATATGATGATTGTGTTGAAGGTTTAACTTGTATTATTAGTGTTAAACATCCAAACCCACAATATGAAGGACAAACCAAAGGTAAACTTGGTAATTTAGAAGTTAAAAAATTAGTTTCTAATGTTGTTGGTGAAATTTTAAATCGTTATTTACTCGAACATAAAAATGAAGCAATGTTAATTTGCGAAAAAATTAAAGGTGCATATGAATCTAGAATTGCAGCAAGAAACGCTAGAGAAAATATGCGTCGTAAAAATTCAATTGAATTAACTACTTTACCTGGAAAATTAAGTGATTGTTCTAGCAATAATCCTGAAGAATGTGAATTATTCATTGTTGAGGGTAATTCTGCAGGTGGTAGCGCTAAACTTGGTAGAGATTCGCATTTCCAAGCAATCCTTCCTTTAAGAGGTAAAATTTTAAATGTTCAAAAAGCTCAAGAACATAGAATTATGGACAATGCAGAAATTGGTAATATGATTACTGCAATTGGTGGTGATTATGGTGCTAATTTTGATGTTAGTAAAATTAGATATCATAAAATTGTTATTATGACCGATGCTGATGTTGATGGTAGTCACATTAGAATTTTACTTTTAACATTCTTCTATAGATTTATGAAACCATTAATTGATCAAGGCTATGTTTATATTGCACAACCTCCTCTTTATAAATTAACTTATAAAAATAAAGATTATTACGCATATAATGATGATCAACTTGATTTTATTAGAAAACAACTTGATATTAAATCAACTTATCCAATTCAACGTTATAAAGGTTTAGGTGAAATGGATCCTCAACAACTTGAAGAAACAACAATGGATCCTAAAAAACGTAAGATGCTTAGAGTTACGATGGATGATGCAATTGCAGCAGATCAAGTCTTTAGTGATTTGATGGGTGAAGAGGTTGAACCACGTAGTGAATACATTCAAAAGAATGCAACATTTGTTAAGAATCTTGATATCTAGGAGGTTTAAAGTATGAGTGAAGAAAATAAATTAGAAAATAAAGTCGAAGAACAAGAAGATAAAGTTGAAGAAGGAATTGTACCTTCTTTAAGAGATACTGAAATTGTAACTGAAGTTCAAAACTCATTTTTAGACTATGCAATGAGTGTTATTATTTCACGTGCTCTTCCAGATGTTAGGGATGGTTTAAAGCCAGTTCATAGACGTGTTATTTATGGTATGGCAGTTAATGGTTATACTCCTGATAAACCATTTGTTAAATCAGCAAAAGTTGTTGGTGATGTTATGGGTAATTATCACCCACATGGTGATTCTGCAATTTATGGTACATTAGTTAGATTAGCTCAACCATTTTCAATGCGTTATACACTTGTTACTGGTCATGGTAACTTTGGTAGTATGGATGGTGATGAAGCTGCAGCTATGCGTTACACTGAATGCAAATTAAGTAAGCTTGCTCTTGAAATGACTCGTGGAATGGATGAAGAAACTGTTGATTTTATTCCAAACTACGATGGAACATTAGAAGAACCTACTTGTTTACCTTCAAGATTTCCAAATTTATTATGTAATGGAAGTGATGGTATTGCTGTTGGTATGGCAACTAAAATGCCTCCACATAATTTAACTGAAATTATTAATGCTATTGTTGCAGTAAGAAATAATAAAGATATTACAATTGATGAATTAATGAAGATTGTAAAAGGTCCTGATTTCCCAACTGGCGGAATTATTTATGGACTTGGTGGCATTAAACAAGCTTACGAAACTGGTAGAGGAACTTTTAGAGTAAGAGGGAGAGCAAATATTGTTGAAAAAGAAGGCGAAAAATCAAAAATTTTGATTACTGAAATTCCTTACCAAGTAAACAAAGCTGCTCTTGTTTCAAAAATTGGTGAACTTGTAAGAGAGAAAAAGATTGAAGGAATAACTGCAATTAGAGATTTAAGTAAAGAAGATGTTAATATTGAAATTGATTGCAGAAGAGATGCAGTTCCTCAAGTTATACTTAATCAACTTTATAAAAATACACAACTTGAAGTTTCTTATGGCGTAATAAATTTATGTGTTGTAAATGGTGCGCCTAAGATTTTATCTTTAAAAGATTTATTAATTAATTATTTAGAATTCCAAATTAGTGTCATTGATAGAAGAACTAGATTCTTACTTAAAAAACATGAAGCAAGGCTTAAGATTGTTGAAGCTTTATTAACTGTACATGACAATATTGATGAAGTAGTAGACCATGCAAAAACCAGCAAGAATCCTCAAGAATTTGCTGATTGGTTAAAAGTTAGATTTAATTTTGATGACGATCAAGCTAAGGCTATTGTTTCAATGACTTTAGGTAGATTGACTGGTATCGAAACCATCAAATTAACAGATGAAAAAGCTGAAATTACAGATTTAATTAAAAATGATAAATTTATTCTTGAATCAAAAGAACATGAAGCTGATATTGTCGTTAAAGAACTTCAAGAAATTAAAGAAAAATTTGGTGATGAAAGAAAAACTGAAATTTCATATTCAATTGTTTCTGTTGATGATGAAGATTTAATTCCAGAAGAAGATATTGTTATTACTTTGACTGAAAAAGGTTATATAAAAAGAATGTCTTTAAACGAATTTAAAACTCAAAATAGAGGTGGAGTTGGTGTTAAGGGAATGAGTGTTTATAGCGATGATGAAGTAGCTAAAATGGTAACAAGTAAAACTCATACTGATATTTTATTCTTTTCTAGTTTAGGTAGAGTTTATAGAAAAAGAGGTCATGAAATAAATGAAGCTAGTAGACAAGCAAAGGGTATACCAGTATTAAATTTATTAAATCTTGATGAACATGAAACTATAAATTCAATGATTTCAGTTGATGAATATAAAAATAAATATTTATTCTTCGCAACTACAAATGGTGTAGTTAAGAGAACTTCACTTGAAGAATTTGAAAGAATAAATGTTAATGGTAAATATGCTATTACATTAAGAGAAGGTGATAGTTTGTTAGATGTAAAAGTTACTGATGGTGGTGCAAAAATCATTCTTGGTAGCGATAAAGGAAAAGCAGTTGTTTTTAATGAAGAAGATGTTAGATGCATGGGAAGATCAGCAGCTGGTGTTAAAGGTATGAATTTAACAAACGGCGCAAAACTTGTATCGTTAGCAACATCTCTTGAAGGAACAAATGCATTTGTTTTAAGTGAAAAAGGGTTAGGTAAACTCAGTAATTTAGAAGATTATAGAGAGACAAAACGTGGAGCTGGTGGTGTCATTACTTTAAAAATAACTGAAAAAACCGGAAACCTTGTTGGTTTAAAAATGGTTAATGGTGATGAAGACATTATTGTTATCACAAATAATGGTCAAGTTATTAGAACATCTTTATCAC
>CAVKEL010000100.1:0-4453 GCA_963655445.1 Acutalibacteraceae bacterium
CATTAATTGAAAGTCAAAAGAAAATGATTGAAACTCATGATGTTAAATTGGTGATATTAAAAACAATTATTTTAAATGTTAATTTTGATCAAAAATTTTATAAAGCTTAGTTTTGATTATAAAATGTTAAAATAACACTGATTTTTTGGCTTTTTCTAATTTTAGTAGATTTAATCGACTAAATTTTTATGAAATTTTTTCATTTTTTTCTATGAAAGCGCTTACAAAATGTATATAACATGAAATAGAAAATTTACAAATTATTTACATTTATAAGTAATTTATAATTTTATTTTTCTATCTAATATTAAGGAGGAATTTACTTTGAAAAAGAATATTAGAAAAACATTTGGCTTAGTTTTAGCTTTATCATCAGTCTTAGCCCTCGGTGCATGTAATGGTGGTGGATCAGAAACAGAATCAAATCCTGTAAAGGATATAATTGAACAAGCCGAACAAATGGATGAAGCTGCACTTTATGCAAAAGCAGCAGAAGAAATCAATGGAAAGAAGTTTGTTGTTGTTGCTAACTCTTCCCGTATGAAAGATGCATTCCCAGCATGGGTTGAATATGTTAAAGGACAATCTTATGCTCCAAGTGGATTTGCAGCTGATTTCTCAACAACTCAACCAAAGAACAATCAAATCTTTAACCAAATTAAAGGTGATGTTACTGGTACAACACATAATATTTCAATGACTTTAATTCAAGATGGTAGTCAAATCGCTTCAAAAATGACCAAACCTGGTTATTTACTTAACTACATCCCAAAAGAATGGGCTGGTGTTAAAGAAAATGATGGTAACCCACTTGCTTTACAATCATTATCAAAAGTTTTCTGTTGGAATACTTTAGGTAGTGATGGAACTGAAGGAGCTAATGCAAATCTTGCTGACAATGTCTTTGATTTTGTTATGAAAGATGATGGAACTCCATATACAACACAATTTATGTCTCCAACTAGTGAACCTGTTGGTCAAAATATGTTATATATGTTAACTCGTAAAGATTATGCAGCTATTGTTAAAGATGCATATGATGCAGCAAGTTCAACTCAAAAACAAATTATTGATGCAGTTATTGCTGAAGATAATAGCACTAAATTTGCTGGTTTAGGTGATACAACTGTTGTTGGTAAATGGGGTAACTCAGGTATTAGTGGTATCGTTGCTGATGGTGGATTTGATGAAAATGCAAAATATTCATTAGCATGGATCTTCTTATGGATGAAAAACTATACCAAAGTTGATGATGATGGACCAATTGCAAATAACTTAACAAAGAATTCATCAGGTGGAGCTTCTGGTTTACTTGTTTATTCAAAATTCAGATCAACTCAAGAAACTGCTGATGTTTCAAATAAATACATCCAAGTCGCAGCTTATAAAGATGGATATACTGGTTTTGGCGGATATATGTATAAACACTATCTCCAAATCTTAAAGACATCACCATATCCATGGACATCATGTGCATTTATTCACTTCATGGTTACACATGCTGAAGGATTCCAACCTTGGGGTAAAGATATGGGTGGATATTCTAGTAATCCAGAAGTTCAAAAATCATTTGATCACTCAAAAGATGGTTATGTAGATGGCGTTAATGTTTATCCAGTTAAAAACGATAAAGGTTATGATTGGTGGAGCGCAAACGAAAAAGGTAAAGGAAGATTAGTTCTTGAAGATGGTGAATACTGCTCATCAGTTGCAGAAGTCATGTCTGATTGGGTTGCTTATCTCTAATACTTAATAATTAATATTTAATTTTGTGGAGGCTCAAAAAAGAGCCTCCATGTTTAATATAAAAGAAAGGACGGGTTATATGAGTAATTACGAAGCATTTGATTGTTCAAAAGTTCCTTCAAAAGGTAAGAAATTTTTAAACAGTTGTAAGAATTACTTTTCAAAACCTCAAAATGTCATTTTAGTCATTTTGGGTATTATTTTATCCATTCTTGTTTTTATTCCAATGATTTCTGTCTTCCTTGATACTTTCACAATTCATGAAGGTGCAATGGGAGAAGATCGTGGAGACAATATTGCTGGAAGTTTATCATGGTATAATTGGCAACAAGCTTTTACTGGTAGACTTGCTCAGAAAAATTTCTGGATTCCATTAAGAAATACATTACTTATGTCTGTATTAAGTTGCATATTTGCAGTGCTTTTTGGTGGAATTGTTGCATATTTAATTACAAGAACGAATTTAAAATTTAAAAAATATATTTCAGCCGTTTTTATTTTCCCATACATTATGCCTCAATGGACACTTGCTATGGTTTGGAAAAACTTATTTGATAGTTTAGCGGTAACTGGTACAAAAAATGGTGTTTTTGCATCGGTTTTTGGAATAACAATGCCACAATGGTGGTGTGCTGGATTATTCCCTTGTGCATTAGTTTTAGGAATGCACTATGCACCATTTGCTTATATTTTAATTGGTGGTATTTTTAGAAATATGGATGCTAACTTAGAAGAAGCAGCAACTATTTTAAATACACCAAAACATAAAATTTTCTTTAGAGTAACTTTGCCACTTGTCACACCTGCAATTTTATCGACTGTTTTGCTTGTTTTTTCAAGTGCGATGGGTTCTTATCCGGTCCCTCATTATTTAGGTAATGCAGTTGGTGGATATGAATTTTCAACTTTAGCAACGAGGTATCAAGATCTAAATGTTGATAGGCCAGGTACTTCATCTATTATTTCGGTTGTTATGATGGTAATTGGAGTTGCAATTTTATTAGTAAATATGGCTTCAACTACTGGAAGAAAACAATATACAACAGTTACTGGAAAGTCTGGTCAAGTTTCTAAAGTTAATTTAGGAAAAGTTGGAAAATATGTAATTGGAGTAATTTTAATTTGTACAACTTTCTTTACTTCAATTTTCCCAATTATCTCATTTGGTGTTGAAACATTCTTACCAAATCCAGGTGACTATTCAGGATTTACCTTAAAATGGTGGATCAATAGTGCAGTTGGTGAAGAAAATGGTATGTATGGTCAACTTGGTATTTTATACAATAAAACAATTTGGTATGCATTTAGAGGATCTGTACTTACTGCGGTTGGTTCTGCACTTTTAGCTGGAACGGTTGGAACTTTAGTTGGTTATTGCGTTGCTAAAAATAGAAAATCAAAATTCGCAAATTATGTTAATTCAGTAGCATTTTTACCATATTTACTCCCAGCTTTATCAGTTGGTGCAGCCTACTTTGTTTTTGGAAATAGACTTGGCTTATTTAATACTTATTTCTTACTTATTATGGTTGGTATGATTAAATATATGCCATTTGCTTCAAAAGCTTCATTCAATTCGATGCTTCAATTAAGTGATCAAATTGAAGAAGCGGCAATTATTCAAAATGTTCCATGGTTAAAGAGAATGTTTAGAATTATTATTCCAATTCAAAAAACTTCAATTCTTAGTGGATTTTTATTACCATTTATTACTGGTATGAGAGAATTAACTTTATATATGATGCTTGCAACTGATGATAAACTTGCAACATTGCAAATTGGATATTTTGATGAAATGGGATTATATGCATTCTCAAGTGCTATCAACTTAATTTTAATTATCTTCATTTTAGCCACTAATGGAATTATTAATAAAGTTACTGGTGCAAGTTTAGATAAAGGTATTGGAGGATAATAATTATGCCAAAAATCGTATTAGAACATGTTACAAAAAATTGGGGACACTATTATGGTGTTGATGATTTAAATTTAGTTATAGATAACAATTCATTTGTTACTCTTCTTGGTCCATCAGGTTGTGGTAAAACTACTACTCTTCGTATGATTGCTGGTCTTGAAACACCAACAAGTGGAAGAATTACAATTGGTGATAGAGTTGTTTTTGATTCAAATGAAGGAATTAATGTTCCAGCAAGTAAAAGAAAAGTTGGATTCTTATTCCAAAACTATGCTCTTTGGCCAAATATGACTGTTTATCAAAATATTTCGTTTGGTTTAAAAAACATTAAAGAAGAAATGCCTCTTTATGACTATGATTTAAAAAACAATGATAAAATCATGGAAATTTTAAAAACACCTGAAGCAATTAGTGAAGTAGTTAAAGAGGCTGAAGAAAATAAAAAAGATAAAAAAGCTGCTAAAAATAGAGCTTTAATTAAACTTATTGATACTTATGAAATTTCAATGATGACTGCAAAAGAACTTTATGACATCATCTTAAAAAATGGTAATAATGTTTCTAGTGTTATTGAAGAAAAGAAAATTAAAAACGAAGCAATTAAAGCTAAATACTCAGCAAAAAATATTGTTGTTAATGAAAAATATGAATTAACAACAAATCGTGAAACAATTATTAAGAAAAGAAAACTTAATAATGAAGAAGTAGATCTTGCAGTTAGAAGAGTTTCTCGTGTTGTTAAAATTGGTGAATTCATGGATAGATATCCAAGCGAACTTAGTGGTGGAC
>CAVKEL010000101.1:0-13100 GCA_963655445.1 Acutalibacteraceae bacterium
TGCTTGGGGTTAATCCGTGTAGTTCTTTAACTTCATCATCGATAATATCATTATTTGAAACTATTCTTGGCAAAACACCATCTAATGCACCTAATACATAAATTTCATAAGAATCATCAAAAATAGGTCTATCAATCAAATTAATTGCATCCATGAATTTTTCTTGTTTGATCTTATGGTCTTTTAAAATTGACCTAAAATCAATTGGGTAATAAGCATCATTTTTTAAATCGTAAAAGTCATACAAATATTTTATAACTTCAATATTTTCGTCATCTTTATTTTCGTTTTTATATGTTTGATATAATAATTCAAAATTAGAATTTAAATTATTTAAAATAAATCTACCAGCTTTTGTATCAACTAATGTTTTTTCATTATTAAAATTTATTGGCAAACCAAAATATTTTGCATATATTTTCAAATAAAACTCATATAAAGTTGAATTACAATATATTAAAAAGTCGCTTGGCTTACTTCCATGAGAAATTTTTGATGCAATCTCATTTAGTGCATACTTGACTTCTTCATCAACATTTAAAAAATCTAAAATGTCATGTTTGACGCATGGAAAACCAAGATTGCGAATTTCTAAAAAACTATATAGGTTCCCGCCTATTTTTTTAATTATCGATTTTATTTCAGGATCATCTTCCAAATATCCAACAAATATAATCTTTTTATTCTTATAAAGATTCAAATAGAGATTATCAACAATAATTAAACTTTTCTCGTAGAGCCATCTAAAACTTTCGTTATCATCATAACCTCTACACAAAAAGTCTAGGTACTTTTTTGCAATTTCATATGTGATTCCATCATGTTTCATCAATGATTTAATTGTTTTTTCGTTGTAAGTACCAAAAAACTCACCAAGAACCATTTCTTTAGTTTTATATTGAAAAGAAATATTTGGTTCGTGGCACTTAATAGAAACAAAGTATGATTCTAATTCGTTTGGACCTATTACAACACTATTATCAATTAGTTTTTTAATCTCTTCTATCATTATTTAAATACCCTAACAGCTTCAATGGCCTTTGCCCATTTTTTATCTATGGTAGCAACAACTTTTTTATTCATCTTAGGGCTATATTCTTTTTTATATTTATGAATCTTTTTAATATCATCTAATGAATTCCAATATTTATTTTGTAAACCTGCAAGATATGCTGCACCTAATGCGGTAGTTTCCAAACAATGTGGAAGCATAACTTTACACCCTAAAATATCAGCTTGATATTGCATTAAATATCCATTTGCTGTTGCTCCACCATCAACTTTCAAAACTTTTAATGATTTATTGCATTCTTTTTCCATAGCTTTAACTAGGTCCTTAGATTGCAAAGCTATTGAATTTAATGTAGCTCTAATAAAATGTTCTTTTTTGGTTGCTCTAGTTAAACCAAAAACTCCACCTCTACATTCATCATCCCAATATGGAGCACCCAAACCAACAAATGCAGGAACGACATAGACTCCTAATTCATCATCAACTTTATTTGCATATGTTTCGCTATCGCTCGCATGTCTAAACATACGCATTTCATCTCTAAGCCATTGAATACAAGCCCCACCAATAAAGACAGAACCTTCTAGGGCATAAGTGACTTTATCGCCAATTTGCCATGCAACAGTCGTAAGTAAACCATTCTTGCTCATAATTGGTTTATCACCAACATTCATTAACATAAAGCATCCAGTGCCATATGTATTTTTTGATTCTCCAACTTCAAAACAGTTTTGACCAAAAAGTGCAGCTTGTTGGTCACCTGCAACACCACAAATTTTTAATCCTGCACATAAAGCAGTTGCATCACCAAAATAATGACTTGATGGGACAACCTCAGCTAACATACATTTTGGAATGTTAAAGATTTTTAAAAGTTCATCATCCCAAGCTAAAGTGTTAATATTAAAAAACATTGTTCTTGAAGCATTAGTGATATCAGTCTTAAATACTTTCCCCTGTGATAATTTATATAAAATCCAAGTATCGATAGTTCCACATAATAATTCACCATTCTCAGCTCTTTTTTGACCATCTTTGATATGATCTAAAATAAATCTAATCTTACTTGCACTAAAATATGGATTTAAAACAAGTCCGGTTTTTTCATGAATTAAATCTTTATATTTTGCCCACTTATTGCAAATTTCAAGAGATTGACGTGATTGCCAAACAACAGCATTATAAACTGGCATACCGGTTTTTTTATCCCACACAATCGTAGTTTCTCTTTGATTTGTTAAACCAATACAATCAATATTATCATAAGTGTAATTGGTTTTTGCTAAGCAATCGTTAATAACATCCAAAACTGAAAGCCAAACATCTAATGCATTTTGTTCAACCCACCCATCATTTGGAAAAAAGCATTCGACTTCTTGTTGAGATTTGTAAACAATTCCCCCATTATGATCAAAAAGCATTGCTCTAGTAGAGGTAGTTCCTTGATCAATAGCTAAAATAAATTTTTTTGTGCCTGTCATATTATTTCTCCTTAATTATTTCTTTATTATTTGTTAACAAAGCTAGACGCTTTGTAATAGGTGAAATTCTAATATATACATCTAAATAATCACGCAAAAATGCACCAGTTAATTTTCTAACTTCCCTTTTCCTATCTTCTGGATATGCTTCAATAGTCATTAAATAATCATGTCTATTCTTACTCAGATTCGTTAATAATTCATTTACGGTTTTCGCTTTTTTAAGATCAACCATTGCAAAAATAAAATCAACAAAATCTTCAAGTTGTTTTTCTGTCATTTTTGTAATCCAATCATTAAAAACAACCTTAAAAGCTTGTGATGCCCTTGTTAAATTCTTAACTTCTAATAATTTTGTATAGTCGTCAGGTTGAAGTTGCCACGATAAAACATCATGTGCAAATATAGAAAAATTTGCACTTTTCACAATTGTATGCTTTGAATATGTATCAAAAAAACACCCAACTACATCATCACTTGGGACAATTTTCTTAAGTTGTTTCTTATATTGTTTATATGGAAAACTATCTTTTTTAAATCCGTTCCCATCAAGGTTATAGCACTTAATAATCCTATCTTTAAGATTATCTAAAAGATTGAAAAAGGCATAATATGCTAAATTGCCACCTTTTGAATGACCAATAATATAATATTGATGATCCTTATCATCATTTAAAACATCAGTTAAATATTCAACAGCTAACTTTTGAGAAGGAATTTCATCTCCCATAGCTGTCAAAATATCTTCTTTCCATCCTGGAATTGTATTATCGGTTCCTCTAAAAATTACAAATCTTAAATCATTGATTTCATAAACCATTGCAAAAAATTGTGTTAATTTTGATTTAGAAAAAATATTTCTAATTTTTGTAATTCTTAAATCTTTATATCTAGTAGTTAATAAGACATCTTTAAAAAAGTTGTAATAAACAACTGGACCAGAAAGATAACGCATTGAAAGCGTCTTCATAATTTCATGGTTTTTAAAAACATTAAGAGGAATTTTATCATTCCAAATATCATAGTTTTTCATGACATTTGTTATACTCATATAATCTGCATAACAAAGACCAGTCAAAACTAAAATATCAACTTCATTTAAAGGTAATTCTTCAAATGAAGTATCATGATATTTTTTTAAATAATCTTGTAAAACTACTCTCTGTTCCATGGACCTATTTTAATTCTTTTGTTGCGATAACATTTATTCCAGTTCCGCAAACATTTTCAACTAATACTTGATGCATCTTTACAGGAAATTCAACAGAAACTTTGTTAATCTCATGCATAACATCAAATATTTTTTCTTTTGGAATTGCTCCATCTGTTTTACAAGGAACAACTCTATATTCTGGATTTCCAACAACTTTGCAAGTTGAAGTAACGGTTCTTACAGGATGTGTTGATTCTTGCTTAACATAAGTCGCTCCTCTTGGGCACTTATTTCCACTTATATTGCCATTATCATCAACAATGACTTTGCATCCATTTGGACAAATAATACATGTAAATTCTTTCATGACTAGTTCTCCTCCACTGAAACAGTAATTTCATTAATATTTTTAAAATCAACATCTTTCAAAACAACTTTCTCCATTTCTGAAGGAATAATTGTTGGTTTGATTTGCTTCTTTAAAATATTCTCACCATCTTTAATATAGATACTTACATTTTTCATAGGCTTTCTCACTCTAAATGCAAATGTGACTTCTTTAGTGTCATCAGTGACTTTTATCTCATTAGGTAAAACATATCCTAAATTATTACCTGCAGTTGCAGTAATAACTTTATAAACTTTTCTATTAGGATTTTTAATATATTCAGCAGCATTTTTACCTGCTCTTGTCCCTTCTTCGCTAACAAAATCAACAAGATCATGAACGTGTAAAACATTTCCACAAGAGAAAACACCTTCAATTGTTGTTTCAAGATTTTGGTCAACTTTAGCGCCTTTTGTTCTTAAATTCTCTTTGGCACCAGCTTGAGCAAGTAAAACATTAAATGGATAAAGTCCAACAGAAAGAAGTAAACAATCACATTTAATAATTTGTTCTCTTCCTTTAATTGGTTGAAGTTTATCATCAACATCGCATATTTCAATTGCTTCGAGTTTATCTTTTCCAATAATTCTTGTAACTGTATTGTGAAGTTTTAATGGAATATTAAAATCTTGTAAGCATTGAACCATATTTCTATTTAAACCATTACTATATGGCATAAGTTCACTAACACCAATGACTTTGCAACCTTCTAAAGTCATACGTCTAGCCATAATTAAACCAATGTCGCCACTTCCTAAAATATAGACATTTTTACCAACTAAATAACCATCAATATTAAGATATTTTTGGGCAAGCCCAGCAGTAAAAACACCTTTTGGTCTGTCGCCAGGAATTAAAATTTGTCCTCTTGTTCTTTCATTGCATCCAGCAGCAAAAATGACTGCTTTTGCTTGAACTTGAGCAACACCATCTTTTCCATTAGCGTAAGTCACAACCTTAGATTTACTAATTGATAAAACTAAAGTATCGAGTTTAGCGACTAAATTTCTCTTATGAAATTCTTCGATAAATCTATAGGCATATTCAGGGCCAGTAAGTTCTTCTTTGAAAGTATGAAGACCAAAACCATTGTGAATACATTGATTTAAAATACCACCTAATTTGTCTTCTCTTTCGAAAACAATAATATCTTTTACTCCATTATCGTAAGCAGATATTGCAGCAGCAAGTCCAGCAGACCCACCACCAATAATTGCGAGATCTATTTGTTTCATAATTAATGGCCCTCCTTGCTACTTTCAACACAAATATTTGTTCCTTCATCACCGAAATTAATTTCAGTTACATCTTTATGAAGTTCTCTTGCAAGAATATGAACAACAGTCATTTGGCAGAATGCACCTTGGCATTTGCCAAACCCTGCTCTTGTTCTTTTTCTAACACCTTTTATAGTTGTTGCACCACAATTTCTATTAATTGCATCAACAATTTCACCTTCACTAACTTTCTCACATCTACAAACAAACTTTCCAAATCTTGGATCTTCTTTAATAAGCGCATTATAAGAATTTAAATCCATTTCTTTTAAATTTTTATGTGGTTTAATTCGTGGATTAAATCTTGAATTGACAGATAATTTGAGTTTTTCAGCAACATAATTTGCAACATATTCACCAATCGCTGGTGAGGATGCAAGACCAGGAGACATAATTCCTGCTACCAAGAAAAAGCCTGGATTTTCTTTACTTTCTTCTATTATAAAATCATCTTTATCATTATTTGCTCTTACACCAGCAAAACCTTTAATTGTTTGAACATATGGGACATTTTCTACAAGTGATTTTGCTTTATCCCTTAAGAAATTGTATGTCTCAGTATCGCAAGATGTGTCATCTTGAGTAGTAACTGAAGCGCTTGGCCCTATAATGTAGTTATAAGATGTAGTTGGGGAAACTAAAACACCTTTCCCAACTTTTGAAGGGCACATAAATAATGTATGTTTAACAAAATTAGTTTTAAAGTGATCAAGTAAAATATATTCACCCTTTGTAGGAATAATATGGAATGATGGTTCTTCAACATATCTAGCAACAACTTCACTATTAACACCAGCTGCATTAATAACAAACTTAGTTTTATAAACATGTCCATGTTGATCTTCTAATGTATAGGAGCCATCTTTTTCATGTATGATATTATTAATTTCAGTATTGACACTTAAATGGGCGCCATTATCCATAGCATTTTCCATAAGCGAAACTGTGAGGTTAAATGGCGATACAATACCAGCATCTTTACAATATAAACTTCCTAAAATGTTTTGATTTATATTAGGCTCAATCGCAATTGTTTCATCCTTGCTTAAAAGTTTTGCATCAACACCATTAATATCTGCTCTTTCTTTTAAAGCTTTTAAACTTTCTAAATCTTCATCATTTAAAGCAACAGTCAATGAACCAATTTTGTTAAATGGTACATCAAGCTCTTTACAAAGTTCTGGCATCATTTTATTGCCTAAAACATTGAATTTAGCTTTAAGCGTTCCTGGTTTTGGATCATATCCACTATGAACTATAGCACTATTTGCAGAACTAGTTTCATCTCCGACATCGCTATGTCTTTCAACAACTAAGAAACTACCTTTATATTTTGATAAGTAACGTGCAATTGAACAGCCAATTACACCACCACCAATTATGACAGCATCATACATGATTTCGTGTTCCATATTATTTATTTGTTATCCTTTCTATTAATAGAATCATTTTTTGTAAACCCGTGAGGATAACGTGCATGCAATTTATCTAAATTATATTGAGCACATTCTTCAAGAGTCACCCCTAATCCTGAACATGTTTCGGCAATGTACCAAAGTACATCGCCGAGTTCATCTAAAAGTTTCTCTTTATTAAGTTCGTGTCCTTGGAAACGATTTTTCTTAACAAGATCACAACATTCTCCACATTCGCCTGCAAGTCCTAAAACCCCATTAAGAATCAAATCTTTTCTTCCATCTTCACTAACTAAATCATAAGCAGCCTTTTGATAAGTATTAAAATCTAATTCCTTTTTCTCCATCAATTAATCACCAATCTTCTCAAAATCTTCGATACCATGTTTACAAATTGGGCATACAAAGTCTTTTGGGAGTTCCTTTCCTTCATAAACATACCCACAAATCTTGCAACGCCATCCAACTATTTTTTTCTCTTCGGCAGTTGGTTTTGGTTTAATAAATTCAAGATATTGTGTATAAGTTACACTTTCTTCGTTATTCAATTGTTTGCTCTCACTTTGTTCGCAAATGAATCCGTAATGACTTCCTAAATCTAAAACTTCAACTACTTTTAATGATATAAAAGAATTTGTGAATTTAGTAAGATATGGCAATCCATTCTTTGATAAAGCGAAGCAATCAAAACCACAGAATTTGTCAACATTTTTACCGCTTTCAAAACCAAAACGTTTAAAAATATCAAATGGGCAATGTTTCGTTAAAATGGAAATATTTGCTTCTTTTTTATTCTTTAAAATTTCAGCAGTATAGTTTTGTTTATTAACAGAAACCATGATTTTATCACTTGAAATTTGATTAACAGTATTTATTATACAACCATTATATTTTCCTTCATCAATTTTTGTTGTTAAAACATATAATCCGTAATTAATTTTGAATAATGGATTTGTATCAAGTTTTTCACTTGGGAAATCTTTTGCAATTTCTTTAACCATTTCCTTAATATCGTTAATTTGATTTTCTTTTAATGATGATTTGATTGTTACTGATTTATCAATAATTGTCATATTATTCATCGAGAAGAAACATGAAGTTAATAAACCTTTTGCAGTTGGAGCCCAACTTCCATTTTCAATAATAGCAACTTTTCTATTTTGCAAATTATGATATTTCAAATCATTAACAAATTCTTCCATTGGAGTGAATATTCCAGCATTGTAAGTTGTTGATAAAATAAATAAATGTGAATATTTGAATGCTTCAGCAACAAGATATGATTTATCAGTTTTACTAACATCATAACAACGAATATCTTTAATACCTTCTAACGCAAGTTCATCACAAACTATCGAAGCTGCTTCTGCTGTATGACCATAAACTGAAGCATAAACTACTAAAACCCCTTTCTTTTCAGGCTCGTAAGTACTCCAATGTTGATATTTATCCAAAATAAAACTAAGGTCTCTTCTCCAAATTGGTCCATGAAGTGGACAAATTGTTTCAATTTCAACAGTTGATGCTTTTTTAAGAGCGGTTTGAACTTGAGTTCCATATTTTCCAACAATATTTGTGTAATATCTTCTAGCTTCATCTAAATTAAAATCAACTTCATCTGCAAATAAGTTCCCACTTAAAGCACCAAAAGTTCCAAATGCATCGGCGGAAAATAATGTTTTAGTTGTAATGTCATAGGTCATCATAACTTCTGGCCAATGAACCATAGGAGCAAAAACAAATGTTAACTTGTGTTGGCCTAGTTCTAAAACTTCAAGTTCTTTGACAATTTTTACTTTATTTTCAGGAAGATCTTCAAAATAATTTTTAAGCATTGTTAAAATTTTATCATTGCATACAATTGTTGTTTCAGGATGTTTTAAAAGAATTCCTTCAATAGTTGCAGAATGATCAGGTTCCATGTGATTAATAATTAAATAATCAAGCTTTCGACCATCCAATACTTCTTTTACTTTCTTGAAAAATACACCTGATACACTTTCATCAACAGTATCAAGTAAAGCAGTTTTTTCATCTAAAATAACGTATGAATTATATGAAGCTCCATTCGTTAAAGGATAAACATTTTCAAATAATTCTAAACGACGATCGCTAGCACCAACATAATATGTATTTTTAACAACTTCTAATTTTTCAAACATTTTTATTTCTCCATTTCTTTTCTATATAGTTCTTCTTCTTTTTTCCAATATTCTCTTTCTTCGTCAGTAATATCTCTAATTTTTCTTGCGGGATTTCCAGCATATACTGCGTGGCTTTTCAAATTATGAGTAACAACTGATCCACTACCAATCACAACATCATCACCAATAGTCACTCCTGGATTAATGATGCTGCCGGCGCCAATAAAAACATCGTTGCCAATATGAACTGGTAAACCAAACTCGAGTTGAGTGTTTCTAACACTTGCATCTATTGGATGTGATGCACTTGTAATTAAAACTCTAGGTCCAAAGAAAACATTATTGCCGATTGTTACTTCAGCAACATCTAAAATTACACAACCAACATTTGCATAAAAAGAATCACCGACAGTAATATTTGAACCATAATCACAATAAAAAGGTGGCTCGATATATAAATATTTTCCGGTCTTTTTAAAAATAGCCTTTAAAATATAACCTCTTCTTTTGCCATCTCTCCAACTTGTTTGATTGAATTCTTCTAACATACTTCTATTTGCTCTACGAGCATTTAAAAGTTCACCATCACTAGCTAAATAAAGTTTCCCATTTAACATTCTTTCTTTGTTTGTCATAAATTTCGATCTCCTTATTATTTTCTTAATAACTTTGCTTTCTCTTTATTTTCCTTTGTTATGCGATATGAATCATGAATTTTTGAAATCGCTTTGTTAACTACAATTTTATCAAGATTAGATTCCTTAAGAAACATAAATGTTTCTTCTTCATAAAAAATATACAATTCACATAATAACCAACTTTCAACCATTTGCACATAATATGCTTTATCATTTTTAAATAATCTAAAAATCTTCAACAAATTATCTTTATTTTTTAAATATTTAAAGCAAATTAAATAAGACAACCTTCTTATATATTCATTATCATTTTTTAATAATACCTTTAAAGTTGGTAAAACTTCATTGAAATTATCTTTAAGTTTAATGTATTGATAAGATGAATCAGTCACTGCCCAGCCTAAATAATCATTTTCATTCTTTAATATAAAACCTATTCCTTCTTCAAATGTCTTAGCTTTTGATAATCCTATTAAAAAGTACAAGAGTCTAAGTTCAAAAATATTATTTATTTTGTATTGTTCTAAATCCAAATTTTTATATTTCTTTGCCAATTTTTTAATCACTGGTATAGGGACACCTAGATGTTCATCATCTATTCCTAAAATATGATCATTAGTTCGCACTTTTTTCACTGATGAAATATCATAAAGTTCATTCAATAAATCATTATAATTTTGCATATAAGAATTATATAACAAAGCATTAAATTTCTTTCACAGTAAATTTTTGTTTAGAATACAAATATAAAGGAGAATTTAAGTATGTATAATCAATTAAAGTTTTATAAGTGTGAACTTTGCGGAAAAGTCGTTGAAATGTTAACTGATCCAACTGTTCCAACAATTTGTTGTGCAAAAGAAATGTATAGACTTATTCCAAACAAGAATGATGGTGCTGTTGAAAAACATGTTCCAGTCGTTACAATTGATGGAAATAAAGTCCATGTTGAAATAGGTTCTGTTTTACATCCTATGACTGATGAACATTCTATTGAATGGATAATTCTTCAAACAGATAAAACTGTTTATAGAAGAAATCTAAAACCTTATCAAAAACCTATTGCAGATTTTTTACTTACAGAGAATGAAAAACCACTTACGGTTTTTGCGTATTGCAACTTACATAGCCTTTGGGAAACCGAATTATAAAAACACAAACTTCAAATTCCAGATTTGAAGTTTTTTATTTTGTAAAATGTACAAAAATAAAAAACAACCAATACAATTACTGGTTGCTATATAAGTTAAATCTGGGGCGAAATACGGGGATCGAACCCGTGAATGCTTGGTTCACAGCCAAGTGAGTTAACCGCTTCTCCAATTTCGCCATCGCCTTATTATCTTATTATAAAGTCAACTCAAAAGCAAGAACTTTAAAAGTCACCAAAATAAATAAAAATTAAGCAAATAATAACTAATTAACTAACAAATAATCCGTTGTCAATCTTTTCTAAAACACTTACTAAAGAAAGTTTTGTGTCTTCTTCGTTTTGAGCGCAAAGAAGCATTCCATTGCTTTCAACACCTCTAAATTTATGAGGTTCAAGATTAACAATTGCACAAACTTGTTTACCAACAACATCTTCTGGTTTGTAATACATAGCAATACTAGAGACAATTTGTCTTTGAAATTCTCCAAAATCAACTTGGAAAATTAAAAGTCTATCAGCGTTTGGATGTTTTTCACAATTAGTGATGGTTCCAACTCTAATATCTAACTTATCAAATGCGTCTAAACTACAAATAGGTTTTAATTCCATAAACTTATTTCCTTTTCTACGATATTTATTAAATATTAACTTAATTTTCTAACAACTTCAAATAAGTTCGAATTATTCTTTACTTCTTTTTCGTTACCAATTACACACAAATTAGATCTTTCAATTAAATCTTTTATAATAGGGGCAAAAGATTTTAAATCTTCGTTAGTTGTTAATAATAATTCTTCTCTAAATTTAAGAATATCCTCATATGTTAAATCTGTTAAAAGTCTTGAAAAAGCAAGAATTCCTGCATTTTTTGCATGTAAAACTTGCGTTCCATTTGAAATAGCGCCAATTTTAAGCTTTAGCAAATCATCATCACTATAATTCATATTTTCAATGAATTCAGGTATGTTCTCATAAGCTTCATTAGTTTCTTTAATATGTGGATCTCTATATGAAGTAATTGACATGCCATTTTTAATATTTAAACCAAACATAGCTCCATAAGCTCCGCCTTTTACACGAATATTTTGCCACATATAATCAATACCTAAAGCATTTGATAAAACATCCATTTTTCCATTATAAGAAATATTTGAATTTTTGAAATTCATGGTACGAGCAACAAAATTAATAGCTGCTTGACATGTAATTCCTTCATTAATATTTTTGCCTTCAAATTTTTCTTTATTTTTTAAATTTGATGCGGGATTTGAAAATAAATTTTCAAAAAGTGCATCCGTGCACAACTTAAAATT
This sequence comes from Acutalibacteraceae bacterium, assembly GCA_963655445.1. Classification (GTDB taxonomy): domain Bacteria; phylum Bacillota_I; class Bacilli_A; order RFN20; family CAG-826; genus Onthovivens. Next base: position 11,975 of record CAVKEL010000101.1, read on the forward strand.
ACTTACGTTTTTCTCATCTAAAGTTGCAAAGCTTAAGAAATTTTCTTTAGTAAAAATGATTTTAATCATTTCTTTTAAATCTTTAATTAAATCTTCTTTCTTAGAAGCAAAATTTTTTGATAAATCATTTATAAAGTCAATATAACCAACTCCATTACATTCATCATCAATAAAGTTTGGGATAGAGTAATTTCTTCTTGATCTTGTCAAAGCTAAAACGTGCCCATAATCAACTGCACTATCAAGTCTAGATTTTTCACTCCCAATTGCTTCTATTATTTTTGTTTCATCAAAGACTACATCATTAATAAATTCTAACGATAAATCTTTTGCAAGCTCAAGATTCTCTTTTAACGTTGAAAAACAAAAACCTATAAGTAAATCAAAATTATCACTTTTTGTGGAGCTATACATATCAAAAGAAACATCAAAATCACCAAAATTTAAGCCTATGATTTTATCAAGTTCTGCATTTGAATGTTTGCTAGTTGGAAGTTTAGAAAGCAATTCGGTTAAAAGTTTTAGTTCACTAACCTTTTTATAAGAGATTGAATTTGCTTTAAATAAAAATTCTCCATAAATCACTTCGTTTGTAAATTGCTTACTATAATAAAAGTTATATTTATCCTTTACTAATTCGCACTTGTAATCATCTGGCTTATCTTTCAAATCTTCGATGCTTAGGTGTGGCAAAGAATTAATTGCATCGATACTTTCTGGAGCTGATTGATATTCTCTAAGACCTTCATTCATTTTTATAAGTTCTCTAATCTCCTCTTTTGAAAGACTATTTTTATAATCTTCTAATTTCTTCAATAATTTCTGTTCTTTTTCTTGTTGAACTGCCTTAGATGGCTTTTGAATTAACAAAAATTTATGAGAACTATTTACTAAATATTTTTTAATTAATTCTTCAAAATAACCATTTTCAAGATCCTTCTTTAATTCTTCATAATAAGCAAGAATATTTAGCTTACCAAAAGGATTATTATCATCATAAAGCCAAGTATCCATCGATCTCATAATAATTTTTAATCCTAATGGATATCCTGAAAATTTATTTTCTCTAACTTTGAATTCAAAATTATTTAAATAAGCTAAAACACTTTCGTGATCTAATTTACCA
>CAVKEL010000101.1:13110-34402 GCA_963655445.1 Acutalibacteraceae bacterium
CAAAATAATTTTCATTAATTCCACCTTGATTTCCACCGCTAATATCATCACCAATTCCTGCTTTTAATAATCTTTCTTTTAAAATTGCACTTGGCGAATTAATTAAAATTCTATCTATAACATCAAAAGCAATATCTTCTTTAATATCTAAGGCACTTGCTAGTGCAAAAGAAACAGCAAGATTTGTCTTATTTTCTAAATTTTCTTCACTCGAAACTGGATAAAAAATTATCTCTTCCTTTAAATCTCCACATAACTTGCTCTTTTCAATTATTGGATTAACATCAATTTTTTCAAACTTAGAAAGATATTCTTTATCAAGATATTCAAGTCTTTCTTCCATATCCATTTTTCCATACAAAAAAATATATGAATTAGATGGAGAATAATATTTTTTATGGAAATTAATAAAATCTTCATAAGTTAAATCAGTTATGTTATCTGGATTACCACCACTAACATATTTATACGTTGTGTCGCTAAAAATACCATTCATGATTGATTCGTTCAAAACATCATCCGAATTAGAAAATGAACCCTTCATTTCATTATAAACAACGCCATTATATTTTATAGGCTCATCCTCTTCAAAAATTTCATAATGCCATCCTTCTTGAAGAAATACATTTTTGCAAGTATACATTCTTGGAAAAAATACTGCATCAAGATATATATCCATTAAATTTTTAAAATCTTTATCATTTTTAGATGCGCATGGGTACATGGTTTTATCAGGATACGTAAATGCATTTAAGAACGTATTTAAGCTTCCTTTAAGAAGCTCAACAAATGGATCTTTCAAAGGGTATTTTTTACTACCACAAAGAACACTATGTTCGATAATATGAGTTACACCCGTTGAGTTAATTGCAGGTGTTTTAAATGTTATTGCAAATACTTTATTAGTATCTTCAGTATCAAAAGTTGCAATTCTTGCACCTGTTTTATTATGTTTATAAATAGTTGCTTTGCAATTAATTTCAGTTAATTCTTTTTCTATAATTTTAGTATATTTTTCCATAATTTTTATCTCCAATTAATACCTTAATATTGTAGACTATTTTTTATTTTATTAAACGTGAAAAAAGTCTGAAAAAATAATGGTTATAAAAGAAATAAAGTCATAGATGAAATAAATCCGATAAAATGGTATATTTTCATTTGTTGATAAATTGAGAGGTTTTATGTATATATTTTTATTGATTCTCATTTATATAGCATTTATAAGTCTTGGTTTACCTGATTCATTACTTGGGTCTGGGTGGCCAGTTATGCATAATGAGTTAAATGTCCCAATTTCTTATATGGGAATAATCACAATGGTTATTTCTGGAGGAACAATTATTTCAAGTCTATTGTCAAACAAATTAACAACAAAATTTGGAACAAGAGTTGTTACTGTAGCAAGCGTATTTTTAACAGTTATTGCATTGTTTGGTTTTTCATTTTCAAATGTTTTTTGGATGTTAATCTTGTTTGCAGTTCCTTATGGTCTTGGTGCTGGTGCAATAGATGCTGCTTTAAATAATTATGTTGCTTTGCATTATAAAGCTAAACATATGGCTTGGCTTCATAGTTTTTGGGGAGTTGGAACAATAATCAGTCCTTTTGTAATGGGTTATGCATTAAACACTTCATCGTGGAATAATGGATATAGAATTGTGGGCTTTATTCAACTTGGTATCGCTTTATTGCTCCTTGCTACCTTGCCGGTTTGGAATGTAAATAAAGCACCAACAAGAGAAGAAAAGAAAAATGTAAGCATTCTACAAGCCATAAAAATAAAAGGTGTCCCATTTCTATTATTAGGATTTTTTGCTTATTGTTCATTAGAATCTACTGCTATGCAATGGGCAAGCACTTATTTTGTTGAGGCAAGAGGATTAAGTGAAGATAGAGCCGCCACTTTTGCATCTTTGATTTTTATTGGAATAACTTGTGGCAGATTTATAAGTGGCTTTGTAACCGATAAACTTGGTGACAAAAAGATGATTTTAATTGGCACTTCAATATTAAGTCTTGGAATAATAATGTTATTTTTACCTATTGAATCATATATTTCTACAGTCATCGCATTTGTTATTATTGGTTTTGGATGTGGACCTATTTATCCATGTATCATTCATTCGACTCCTTATAATTTTGGTAAAGAAAATTCTGGAGCTATTATTGGAATACAAATGGCAAGTGCCTATATCGGCACAACATTTATGCCACCACTATTTGGGTTGCTCGGAACTGCAGTTAGTTTTAAAATCATGCCTATATACTTGATCATTTTTGTTATTTTACTAGTAGCAATGATTTTAATAACATTTAAAATTGCAGACAACAATAAAAAGGAAAATGACTATATAATAGTTATATGAAAATTGTTATAGTAAGCGATACACATGGAGATACTTTATTTTTAAGTAGAGTATACGAAACAAATAAAGACGCAGACTTATTTTTGCATGCAGGAGATTATCAAATTCCTGATTATATGATGCACTTTTATAGATATGTAAAAGGTAATTGCGATTATAGTTTAGACGCTCCAAACAAAATTGACATCAATACACCTATTGGAAAGTTACATATTGAACATGGAAATAACTACTATTTTCTAAAAGATACAATTAATTATATTAAAAAAGAAAATGCATCTATTTTCATATTTGGTCATACCCATATACCTGATTTTGTTAAAATAGATAATACTTATATTTTTAATCCTGGAAGTTTATGTCGACCAAGATCAACTGATTTTGGCACTTTTTTAATACTTAAAATAGATGAGAAAAATAATAATTCATTTTCTTATCAATTTAAAAAGATTGACCTAAAAACCCTAGAAATATCAGATTATTCTCTATAATCCTTTAAAATACCCTTAGCAACCTGCATTGCTTCTGCATAACATAAGGAGATATTATAGCCTCCACAAAGTCCATCAAGATTTAAAACCTCACCAATTAAATAAACATTCTTTTCTTTTGTAGATTCAAAATTATTTGAATTAATCATGCTTAATTCAACCCCACCCACTGTAACTTGAGATGTTTCGAATTGATATAATTCTTTAAAAGTAAAAGTTAATTCTTTTACATTTGAAATTATAAGTTTAAGTTCAAAATCTCCTAATTTTTTGTTTTTATTAAAAATATTTGCTTCTTTATAAATATAGTCAGCAATTTTTTTAGAAAAATAACCATATAAAAATGGAACATTTTCGTTATTATCTTTCTTAAATAAATTATACAAATCATCTCTAGAATAATCTTTAAACAGGTCTAATTTTATTAATGTGTTTTCAAGTACATTAAAATTCCTTGATATCATCGAAGAAAAATCCATCATGACTATTCCACTAAGAGCATCTTTTTTAAATATAATTTCACCACTTTCTTTATATAATTCTTTATCCATATTAATCAAAGTGGCTTCTACTTTAATACGTTCATTTTCAATTTCTTTAATATTTTCTTTTACTTTAATAGGAACAAGCCCAGGGTGCAAAGGAGAAATTTTATATCCATGACTATTAAGGGTTTTAAAAAAAGATCCATCTGTCCCTAAATTCAAAGAAGACTTTCCACCTGTATCGATAATAAGTTTATCAAAGATAAATACATTTTTATCTTTTGATAAAACTTTAATTTGATTATTCATCTCTGATTTATAATCGATTACTTCAGTATTATTTATAAATTTGACATTTCTTTTTTTAAGGTATGAAACTAAATAATCAACAAATGCTTTTGCGCTCAATGAATATGGATAAACTAAGTTTCCATCTAATGTTCTTGTTAAAACGCCGACTTCTTTTAAAAAAGAAATCAATGAATTTATATCATGTTTTTTAACGAGTTCGTAAGCAAAGTTATCATTATAAGTATTATGGTCAACAATAAAATTGCTAAGATTACATCTACCATTTCCAGTAGCATATATTTTTTTAAAAACTTTTTCATTTTTGTCAATAATTGTTATTTCAATGTCACTATTTTTATTAACTAATGCTAAAGACAAGAATAACGCAGCAGCACCTTGCCCAATAATTCCTAATTTCATAGATAATTTAAACTCCTAATTAATATCATATCAAAAAACTATGATATTTTCTTAAATATCAAATGTTCCACATCTAAATATGAAGCATGTGTGAATTACTTTCGATTGTATCAAAAAACCGAGGTCTTTCAACCCCGGTTAAATTGGATAATCCATATTAATTATTATGTGAATAATTATATTGGTCTTCAGTCATTAAGCTTTCTTCTTCACGATATTGAGCATTATCATCATCGAGTGAGTGTTCGCTATCATGAATTCCAATGTATTGTCTCTTAACTTCTTTCATAGTATCTAAAACATCGAATTGTCTTAAGATTTCTCTTTCTTGTTGATCGCTCTTGAGACCATTACCAGCTGGAATTAATTTACCAGTAATAACGTTTTCTTTTAAACCATGAAGTGGGTCAAGTTTTCCTTTAATTGCAGCATCTGTAAGAACACGAGTTGTTTCTTGGAAGGAAGCAGCACTCAAGAAACTATCTGTTTCAAGAGCAGCTTTTGTGATACCTAAAATTAATGGGGTAGCAACAGCTGGACGTTTTCCTTCAAGCAATACTTTTTCATTTGCTTCATTAAAGGCAAGAATTGATGCACGAGTTCCAGTGATCAAATCTGTATCACCTTTATCAATAATGACAACTTTTCTAAGCATTTGTCTAACAATAACTTCAATGTGCTTATCAGAAATTCCAATACCTTGGCTACGATAAACTTTTTGAACTTCTTTAATAATATATTGTTCAACACGTGCAACATCACTAACTTCAAGCAAGACAGAAGGTTTAATTGCACCTTCAGTTAACATATCACCATTAGAAATTACATCACCCTTCTTAACTCTAAGACGTGCACCGAAATTGGTTTTATATACTTTTTCTTCAAGATCATTTTTGACTGTTATTGTATAAATACCATTATCTTCGACAATGTCACTAACAGTTCCAGGTATCTCTGAAATTGTAGCTTCACCTTTTGGTGTACGAGCTTCAAAAAGTTCTTGGACACGTGGAAGACCTTGTGTAATATCACCACCTGCAACACCACCAGAGTGGAAAGTACGCATTGTTAATTGAGTACCAGGTTCACCAATTGATTGAGCAGCCATAATACCAACTGCTTGACCAACTTCAACAAGTTTACCAGTTGCTAAGTTACGACCATAGCAATGGACACAAACGCCATCTTTAGTTTGACAGCCAAATAATGAACGAATTTCAACTTTTTTAATTCCTGCATCAACAATCTTTTTAGCAAGAACTTCATCAATCATTGTATTGCCTTCAACGATAACTTCGCCACTATTTGGATCGATTACATCGTGACAAGCAAATCTACCAACTAATCTATCATAAAGTGAAACAATTAAACTATTTTGAGTTGTATCATAAATATCACAAACAAATGAACCATGATCAGTATGACAATCTTCTTCTCTAATAATAACATCTTGAGAAACATCGACTAAACGACGTGTTAAATATCCTGAGTCAGCAGTCTTTAAAGCAGTATCAGCACCACCTTTACGAGCACCATGGGTACCAGTAAAGAATTCTGCAACGTTTAACCCTTCACGGAAGCAAGATTTAACAGGAATTTCAATAGTTTCACCTGATGTTGAACCCATAAGTCCACGCATACCCATTAATTGAGTAAAGTTAGATTTACTACCACGAGCACCACTATCACTCATAATAAATAGTGGGTTGTGCTTATCTTTATTTAAAGCATTAGCAACAGAATCAGCGATAGTATTGGTACATTTTGACCAAATAGAAACTACTTTTTCGTGTCTTTCTCTATCAGTTAAATATCCTCTTCTATATAAGACTTCAATCTTGTCAACTTCTTCATCTGAAGAATTAATGACATCTTTCTTTGCATCTAAAACATTAATATCACTAATTGCAATAGTTAAACCACTAATTGTGGAGAATCTAAAGCCGTTATCCTTTAGTTTATCAAGAATTGCAGATGTTTTTTGAGTTCCATATCTATGGAAGACTTCATCAATAATATTGGTGATATCTTTCTTCTTTGTAGGTGAATTTAATGGTTGCTTTTTAACATATTCTGCAATATCGGTTCCTTTTGGAACAAAGAATCTCTCTTGATCTGCTTTTAAGTTTTCAGAACCATTAGAATTCAAATATGGGAAGTCTGCTGGAAAAATTAAATTGAAAATCATCTTACCAACAGTTGTAATTAAATAACTATTTTTCATCTCGTCAGTAAATCCAGATTTTTTCATTTCCTTTCCTGGAATTGCAATACGAGTATGTAAATGAATCTTCTTTAAATCATAAGCTTTATAGACTTCATTAATGTCTTTAAAAACTTTACCTTCCATTTTGCTATAAGCAACGTATTGATCATACATTTCTTCATCGCCTAAAGCTTTATATTTCTTTGCTTCATCTAAGAAATCTTTGGCACTTTCTTCAATTGTTAAATAGTAGTTACCAATAAGTATGTCTTGTGATGGAGTAACAATTGGTTTCCCATCTTTTGGAGCAAGAATGTTATTACTTGCAAGCATTAAATGTAAAGCTTCTTCTTGAGCAGCTTTTGAAATTGGAAGGTGAACAGCCATTTGGTCACCATCAAAGTCAGCATTAAACCCAGTACAAACAAGTGGGTGCAAACGGATTGCTCTTCCATCAACTAAAATTGGTTGGAAGGCTTGAATACCAAGTCTATGAAGGGTAGGTGCACGGTTGAGTAAAACTGGATGTTGAGAAATGATTTTTTCAACAACATCATAAACATCTTCATCTTTTGCATCAATCTTCTTATCGGCTTGACGGTGTAAAGTACATTTCCCTTCTTTGATTAAAATAGCTGCAATAAATGGTCTAAGTAAATTGATAGCCATTTCACGTGGAAGACCACATTGATACATTTTTAAATCTGGTCCAATTGCAATAACTGAACGTCCTGAATAGTCAACACGTTTTCCAAGTAAATTTTGTCTAAATCTACCTTGTTTACCTTTTAAACCACCACTTAATGATTTTAAAGCTCTACCTGAAGGACCGGTAACAGGTTTACCATTACGACGACCATTATCAATTAAAGCATCAACTGCTTCTTGAACCATACGTTTTTCATTCATCAAAATAACGTAAGGAGCGTTCATTTCAATTAATTTCTTTAAACGATTATTACGTGAAATAACACGTCTATATAAATCATTTAAATCACTTGCAGCAAATCTACCACCATCAAGTTGAAGCATAGGTCTTAAATCTGGTGGTATAACTGGAAGTGCATCCAAAATCATCCATTCAGGCTTATTTCCTGATTTAATGAAAGCATCTAAAACTTCAAGTCTCTTAGTATCTTTTGTAAGATTTTGACCCTTATCTTTTTTGATTCTTTCACTAACTTTATCGAATTCAGCTTGTAAATCAACTTCATGTAATAACTTTTTAATAGCTTCTGCACCTTCACCAAATTCAGCACCAGTGTGTTCGCTAATAAAATCAGCACAACCAAAGAAATCAAATGGTTCAGCTTTATTTTCAAGATGAGCTAACATTTCGTTTGCTTTAGCATAATCAACTGATTCAGTTAAGCCTTGTTCTTCTAATTTACCTTGAATATCGTTTTTAATAACTGAGATGAATGTTTCTCTTCCAGTATCATCATCTAAAAATTGTTTATATTTCAAAACCGATGATGTACCTGCTTTCATACAAATATGAGCAGTAAAATAAACGACTTCTTCAAGTTGTTTTGGTGGAATTTCAAGGACAAGTCCCATTCTTGATGGGATGCCCTTTAAATACCAAATATGTGAACATGGAGTTGCAAGTTCAATATGACCCATACGTTCTCTACGGACATCTTTTGAAATAACTTCAACGCCACATTTTTCACAAACGACACCAGCATATCTAACTTTTTTGTATTTTCCACAATGACATTCATAGTCTTTTGAAGGGCCAAAAATCTTTTCGCAGAATAAGCCATCCATCTCTGGTTTTTGTGAACGGTAATTTATAGTCTCTGGTTTTGTAACTTCACCATGACTCCATTCTCTTATTTTTTCAGGAGATGCAAGTCCGACTTTTATACTAGCTAAATTATTTACATCAAACATATGTCATCCTCCTATCCTAATAATTCATCAACGGTCTCTTGATCGTTGCTATCAATTTTTTCGCTTTGAGTTTCTTCAACTTCATCGCTTTCTTCTTCTATCTCTTTATCAACATTTTGTTCTTGGCTACCCATATTACGAAGTGAACGCATTGAACGTTGTTCTTCTTTTTGAGTTTGCCTTGCTAAATCATCCATATCAATGATTTTACCTTCTTTATCTCTAAGTTCAACATTCATTGATAAGCCCATAAGTTCTTTTGTAAAGACTTTGAAAGCTTCTGGGATTGATGGTTTTGGTAAATTTTGACCTTTAACGATTGCTTCGTAAGCTCTCTTTCTGCCAACTCTATCATCTGATTTAATAGTCATCATTTCTTGTAAAGTGTAAGCTGCACCATAAGCTTCAAGTGCCCAAACTTCCATTTCACCAAATCTTTGACCACCATTTTGTGCCTTACCACCAAGAGGTTGTTGTGTAACCATTGCATATGGTCCAGTAGCACGTGCGTGTAACTTATCATCAACCATGTGGACAAGTTTAATCATATACATAACACCGACATTGATACGGCTATCAAATCTTTCGCCGGTTCTTCCATCAATTAAGGTATATTTACCATCTTGTGGCATTTTTGCTTCTTCCATCATTTGCATGATTTCTTCGTTTGAAATACCATCAAAGACTGGAGTTGCAACTTTTATTCCGCCAAGTTTCTTACAAGCCATACCTAAATGGACTTCGAGAACTTGACCAATATTCATACGTGAAGGAACACCTTGAGGATTTAATAAGATGTCAACTGGAGTTCCATCTGGTAAGAATGGCATATCACAAGCTGGTAAAATCTTGGAAATAACACCCTTGTTACCATGTCTTCCTGACATCTTATCACCTTCGCTGATTTTTCTTTTTTGAACAACATAGACTCTGACTTTCATGTTAACATCTGGAGCAAGTTCATCACCATTTGCTCTAGTGAAGACTTTAATATCTAAGACAGTTCCAGCGCCACCATGTGGGACACGAAGCGATGTATCTTTACCATCTTTTGATTTGTCACCAAAGATGGCATCTAATAATTTTTGATCTGGTGAAGGTTCAGTTGCACCACGTGGAGTAACTTTACCAACTAAAATATCTCCTTCTTTAACATCAGTTCCTGGGAGAACAATACCACGAGCATCAAGATGTGATTTTGCTTCTAAAGAAGTATTTGGAACATCAGGAGTAATTAATTCTTCGCCATTTTTTGTATTTCTGCATTCAACTTCATAAGATTCAATGTGAAGAGTTGTATAAACATCTTCTTTAACGAGTCTATCCGACATAATGACAGCATCTTCGTAGTTATATCCATCAAAAGTCATGAATGCAATTGTGACGTTTTGGCCTAAGGCTAAGTCGCCGTTTTCCATACTTGGACCATCAGCGATAATTTGACCTTTCTTAACCTTATCACCTTTTTTAACGATAGCAGTTTGGTTAATACAAGTACCTTGGTTACTACCTTCAAACTTAGTTAAAACATAAGTTCTTTCGCCATCTTTTTCTTGAACCTTAATAATTTTTGAATCTTTATATGTAACAGTTCCATCGCCAGCTGCAATTAATGCTAAACCACAATCGTGGGCAATGGTATGTTCAAGACCTGTTCCAACAAATGGAGCATGTGGTCTAAGTAATGGTAAAGCTTGACGTTGCATGTTAGCACCCATAAGAGCACGAGTGTTATCATCGTTTTCAAGGAATGGAATACAAGCAGCAGCTACAGAGACAATTTGCATTGGTGATTCATCAATAAAATCAACGTTTTCTCTTTCGGCTAAAATGTTTTTACCATTATAACGAGCAACGATTCTATCACCATATAATTCGCCATTTTTAATATCATCACGTGTTGCTTGAGCAATAACGTGGTTATTTTCTTCATCGGCAGAAAGATAGACAGTATCTTCTAAAATCTTTCCGGTATTTTTATCAATAACTCTATAAGGAGTCTTAATAAATCCATATTGATCGACTTTTGCATATGTTGCAAGGTTATTAATCAAACCAATATTTTGACCTTCAGGAGTTTCAATAGGACAAATACGTCCATAGTGAGTAAAGTGAACATCACGGACTTCCATACTTGCTCTATCACGAGTAAGGCCGCCAGGACCTAAAGCTGAAATTCTACGTTTATTTGCAAGTTCAGCAAGTGGGTTGGTTTGATCCATAAATTGTGACAATTGTGAACTTGCAAAGAATTCACGAATTGCAGTATTTACAGGTCTAACATTTACAAGTGATTGTGGAGTTAATTCTTTAACTTCCATACCAGCTGTAATTGACATTCTTTGTTGAACGTTTTTAGCCATCTTAGTTAAACCAATTCTAAATTGAGTTTGAATAAGTTCGCCAACGCAACGAATTCTACGGTTACTTAAACGATCAATATCATCAACATCGCCAAAGCCATCCATTAAATTAACAAAGTAGGAGAAAATCGCAACAATATCACTTATGGTCACTCTTGCAATTGTTAAATTTAAATCAGTACCGATAATGTTACATTCTTTTTCGCGTTTATCATCTGCGTAAACTTTAACAATATTAACTCTTCCATGTTCATCTAATTTTGTATTGATTGGTAATTCATGTAAATGAGCACCCTTTTCAAAGAATTCTTCATCCTTTAAAGCATCAACCATTTCTTTGGTTAATAAAGTGCCTTTCTTATATTTAATTTCGCCATTTTCATCAACTAAGTTTTCAGCTAAAACACGACCAGGTAAACGATTATAAATACCTAATTTATTGGCATATTTAAATCTACCTGCTCTTCCTAAATCATAACGCTTTGAATCAAAGAATTTTTGATATAAGAAAATATGGACACCATCATCAGTGATTGGTTCGCCAGGTTTTAATTTTCTAAAAATTTCTTTTAAAGCGTTTAAAGAAGATTTAATTTCTTCATCTTTTGTTAATGTATTTCTAATGGACTCTCTATCACCAAAAAGATCGATAATATCCTTTTCATTTGCAAATCCTAAAGCCTTTAAAACAACAGTAGCAGGCATTTTTCTTTGTCTATCAATTCTAACCCACAAAAAGTCTTTAGCATCACTTTCAAATTGTAACCAAGTTCCCCTAGTTGGAATTAAATCAGCTTCATAAATTGCTTTACCTGATTTAATATCGTTAGTTTTGCTTAAATAAGCACCTGGTGAACGGACAATTTGACTAACAATAACTCTTTCTGCACCATTAACAATAAAGGTACCAGAATCGGTCATGATAGGGATATCACCCATGAAAACTTCAGATTCTTTAACTTCACCTGATTGACTATCTTCAAGTGAAAGTGTCACTTTTAGTGGAGCACTATATGTTAAATCCCTTTTCTTACATTCTTCAAACGTATATTTAGGTTTTTCTAAATGGAATGATCTATAGTTAATTGCAAGAGTTTCCGAATAATTCTTAATTGGAAAAACTTCTTTTAAAACTTCATCAATTCCATTGCTTAAAAAGCTCTTATAGGATTCAGTTTGAATTTCAACGAGATAAGGTAAAGGTAATTTACCACTAATCTTTGAAAAATTAATACGATCATTATTAATTTTTGGATAATCTTTATAAGATAACATTTCTCTTGCTCCTTTTTAAACAAATTATTTATTCATAATATATACATAATATCCGCTTTTTCTTTCGACTAATTCTACACTTTTAAATAAAGTTTCTAGATACTTAGCGTGAGAAAGTGCGCCTTTATCTTTACGTATAACAATTACAAATTTTCCGTTTTGATTTAGATGCTTACATGCATCTTCATATATATTGAATAATTTTTCTTTGCCAATTCTAATTGGTGGATTGAAAACTATCCAATCAAAACTATTTTCAAGATTATTGAAACCATCGGATAAAATCACTTGTGCATTTACATTGTTCATTTGTGAATTTTTAAGCGCCAATTCAACACAACTTGAATTTACATCACTCATAACTAATTCTATATTTTGAAAAAAATATTTAAGTGTTATTCCAACTGGTCCATAACCACATCCTAAATCTAATATTTTGCCATTAACACTTTGGGATAAAAGAGAATTAATGAGAATAAAGGACCCTTCATCAATTCTTTTTTTACTAAAAACGCCATTATTACTTACTAGATGAAATTCATGACCGTTAAAATAAAAATTAACGTCATATTCGTTATTTTTTAATCCTTCATCGTGTAAAAAATAATGACTCATACCCCTCCTTTATAATAGGCAAAAACCTGCCACTACCCCTATTGGGTAAGGCAGGTTAAAATTTTTCGAAAAAACTACTTAATTTCGACTTCAGCACCAGCTTCAACTAAAGCTTTCTTGTGTTCTTCAGCTTCAACAGGTGAAATGTGTTCTTTGACTGGGCTTGGAGCAGCATCAACTAATTTCTTAGCATCCATTAATCCTAAACCAGTGATAGCTTGAACTGCTTTAATAACAGCAACTTTCTTATCACCAGCTGATTTTAAGATTAAGCTGACTTCGCTTGGTCCTTTCTTAGCTTCTTCTTCAGCTGGAGCAGCGCCAACAGCGACTGGAGCAGCAGCAGAAACACCGAATTTTTCTTCGATTGCTTTAACTAATTCATTTAATTCAACAACACTCATTTCTTCAACTGCAGAAATGATTTCTTCTTTTGTTAATTTTGCCATTTTATTTTCCTCCATTTGTATTTCTTATAATGTAATTAACTTTTTTTGCAAATTATTAGTTTGCACTTACTTCAGCCTTTGGTGCTTCTGCACTTGCTGGAGCTTTTTTAGCGACTTCGCTAAGAGAGTATGCAAGATTTCTCATTGGTGCTTGTAATACGCTTAATAACATAGAAACAAGTACTTCTTTTGATGGTAATTGAGCAACTTCACTGATATATTCACCAGTTGCAAATTTTCCATCGAGTAAACCGCCTTTAATCTTTAAACCTTCGTTAACTTTTGAGAATTTACGAATAGCTTTTAAACTGCCATTTGTACCATCTTTACAGAAAAAGTACATGTTAGAACCAGTTAATAATCCTTTAAGATCTTCTCCATATTCATCACCGACTGCTCGGGTAACAAGAGTGTTCTTATAGACAACTGCTTTGGCGTCTAAACTACGTAAAGTCTTACGAAGTTCACTGATTTCCTTAACGGTAAGTTTGCCATATTCGCAAACAACGAAAGCATTTGATGCTTTAACGTTCTCAGAGACCTCTTGAACAACTTCTGTTTTCGCTTTTAAAACTTCTTTGTTCATTCTTTACCTCCTATTTTATTTATTAGGGGCCAATATACATGAGGATATAACAACTACCTCGGTAACATTATTAAACACAAATTGTGTCGTTACGGTCTATGGTATATAAAGCCAACTAAACTAATTTAATAAACAACTATTTTTGATCACTAACTGCAAGTTTGACACTTGGACCCATTGTTGTATGGATCGAGCTATTGAAGATATATGTACCTTTAACAGCACTTGGTCTAACTTTAACGATTTGGTTAATGACTGTATTAATATTTTCTTCTAACTTTTCAGTATCGAATCCAACTTTACCAACAAGAATGTTAATATTTCCATCCTTATCAGCACGATATTCAACTTTACCAGCTTTTAATTCGCTGACCATTTTCTTAATATCAGGACCAACAGTACCAACTTTTGGGTTTGGCATTAAACCTTTTGGACCTAAGACACGGCCTGCTTTACCAATTTCACCCATCATTTCTGGGGTAGCACACATAACATCGAAATCAAACCAGCCACCAAGAACTTTTTCTAATAATTCTTTGCCACCAGCATAATCTGCGCCAGCTGCTTTTGCATCTTCAACTTTACTTGTGATGGCGCAAACTCTGACACTCTTTCCGGTACCATGTGGAAGAACAACAGTTCCTCTAACTTGTTGATCAGCTTGTCTTGTATCAATATTTAAGTGCATTGATAAACCAACACCACTTTCAAATTTTGTAACGCTTGTTTTCTTGACAAGTTCACATGCTTCGTGAACTGAATAAAGCTTCTTAGTATCGATTAACTTAAGAGCTTCTTGATATTTCTTACCATACTTTTTCATAAATTAACCTCTACTAATCGATAACTTCGACACCCATATTGATTGCACAACCTTCGATTGTTTTCATTGCAGCTTCAATATCATTAGCATTTAAATCTGGCATCTTATATTCTGCAATTTCCTTAATTTGTGCCTTTGTAATTTTTCCAACTTTGGTTGTTTTTGGATTTGCACTTCCTTGTTGGATGCCAACAGCCTTCATAATTAATTCTGCAGTTGGACTTGTTTTAATTTCCATTGAGTATGTTTTGTCTTCATACGCAGTGATAATTACTGGAACAGTTTGACCCTTACGATCAGCTGTCTTTGCGTTAAAATCTGTACAAAACTTTGGCATGACGACACCAGCACTAGCAAGTTTTGGTCCTGGTTTAGCTTCGCCGCCAGGTAATTCCATCTTAACGACTTTTGCGATTTTCTTACTCACTTTCGTTTCCTCCTATAGTGATTAGTGGTTTTATGAAGTTTCGCAACTTCTTCCACCCAGTTATATTACATATAACTCGCATTTTTCGATATGCTTAATAAAAATATCAAAAAAAGTGAAAATATTCAAGACATTTTTCACTTTTATTTGATTTAATTTTAGATTCATATATGAACAATCAAAGTTCACACATGATTTTTTGACATTCAAAAATGATTTTTAACCGACTGAATCTACTTTTTAAGACTCTTAGCAATTTCACTAAATTCTAATTCGACTGGTGTGTGCTTACCAAAGAAAACTGTATCAACAGTAACTTTACCATTTTCTTTATCGATTGCAGTAATTTCACCTTCAACGTTTTCAAATGCACCATTAATAATTTTAACTTCATCACCAATGTTGTATTGATCATACATTGATTTATCAACGATACCGACTTTCTTAAGAACGGTTTCCATTTCTCTAGCGCCAACTGGGGTTGGTTTTTGACCTCCACCACTTGATCCGGCAATACCAGTAACACCTTGCGTATTACGTACCATGAACCAAGAATCATCAGTCATAATCATTTCAATAAAAATATATCCTGGATATAAATTTTTAATTTTTGGTGGAACATCAACAACTAAACCAGTCTTCTTATCAACCTTTTTCTTAGGCTTTCCATCTTTGTCTAGAACTGGAATTTCTTGATTAGCAACAACAACCCTAAAGACTTTATCAGCTAAATTCATTGATTGAATACGATTACGAATGTTTTCTGCAACTTTGTCTTCATGTGATGAATAGGTGGTAACAATATACCATTGTTTCTCACCTAATTGACTTTTATTTTCTTCCATATTAATGTCCTACCTTTATTATCTAAGGCTTTCAAAAGCATTTCTAAGTTGGGTGATTAAAGTACCTGCAGCAGCATCTTCAATTGCTAAAAATATTGCGCAAAAAACTGTAATAACTAAAACTGTAGCGACAGCTTTCCAAAATTCATCTTTTTTGATCCAACGAATTCTATGTGCTTCTTTTGCAACACCTTTAAAATATCTAACTATTTTACCCATAACTTCTACCTGCTTTCTTTATGAATCGTATGCTTATTGCAATGAGGACAATATTTTTTAATTTCTAAACGTTCGGAAGAATTCTCACTTTTCTTAGTTGTTGTGTAGTTTCTACTTAAACATTCAGAGCAAATCAAAATAACCTTTTTCCTCATATGATTCATTATATCCTTTCCTTGATAAATAAATATAAGAAATTGAATATTTTTTGTCAATACAAAGTTGCAGAAGTAAAGTTGTTATTCTTCGTCTAAATCGATGTTGATATTCTTTAGATAAATCTCAATCTTTTGTTTGCCAGTTTTGAATTTTCTTAAACATTGTCCATATTTTATTTTGGCAATTTTCGACATTTCTTTAAAATTATAAGATTGAATATAAAGGTGTATAACATCTTTCTCTTTTTCGCTAATAATTTTTGATTCTGCGCCAAGAACAATCTTAGAAAGTTCGACATCATCGATAGCTTTTTTATTTTCATCATACTTTTGACAATTAAAATCAGCTTCATTATCAGAGAAATCACCATTAAGGCCAATCGCTAAAACTTCAGTCATTCTAGTAGAGGAAGATTGTCTTCTTATTACTGTTCTTACTCTATTAAAATATAAAGATTTAAAGAAGTTCTCAACTGTACCCTTTTCTTCTTCATAATTTTCCAATAATTGCATAAAGCAATGCATACATTCTTCTTCTAGATCTTTTAGATTTAATCCAACTTTTTTAGCTGCATAATAAAATCTATATTGAATATTTTTGATTGTACTTGAAAGCGCATAATATAAATGTTTTTGCGCTGTTTTATTACCATCACGACTTAAATCAACGTAGTCTTTAACTTCCTCATTATTTTTGAGGTCAACAAAAATTTTTTTCATATAAATGTTCCTTGTTCCTAGAGCTCACCAAATTAGTGAGAAGTTTTAACAATATAATCGAAAATAACTGTAAATAAGCTCTTTTATAGCAAAATCAGAAAACAAAATTAATCTAATTATCGATACAAAAACTATTTATAATAATCTTATGAAATTACTAATTCTTGCCACCAATCTGGTGCGCTCTAAATTATAATTATTTTTTTTAAAAACGACCGCGTCTATCTTCTAGTCTTAATCTCGTATAACACAATGGCGCATGAAACAGAAGCGTTAAGACAGCTAACATGACCTTCCATTGGTATTTTTGCCATGAAATCGCAATTTTTTCTCACTAATCTTGATATGCCATAACCTTCGCTACCAACGACAACGACTAATGGGCAATCTTTTGGAATAGATTTTAAGTCACTTGAAGCCTCGCCTGCTAAACCAACAACCCAAAACCCATTCTTTTTAAGTTTCTCGATAGTTTGAGATAAATTACTAACTTCACAACATTTAACGTAACTAATTGCCCCGGCAGATGTTGAAGCAACTGTAGCATTTAATGAAACACTATTATGCTTCTTGTAAATTACACCGGAAACACCAAATACGTCACAACTTCTCAATATAGCCCCTAAATTATGTGGATCACTTAATTCATCCAACATAACAATAATAGGATTCTTCTCGTTTTTACAAACATCCAACAATTGCTCTAAGGAATAAGTTTTATATGCATATGCTTCGGCGATGCACCCTTGATTTTTATTACCAAACGTATTCATGAATTCCGTTTTTTTAAGAGTAATAACCGGTACATTTTTTTCTTTCGCCAGACTTAGAATTCTATCGTTGGCAAAAGTTTCGCTAACATAAAGCTTATAAACCTTGTTGCATTGTAGTGACTCGTATATCGAGTTGTTGGAATTCAACTTAATCATATTTTCTCTCTTTTTCTAAATAATTTATCTCAAAAAAACAACGAATAGGCCATTTATGTATAAAAAAATAGAAAAATTATTGAATTTTTTCTATTGACATTGGCAAAATCTCTGCCCTTATAGTATTCAAAAGTGTTTCAGCACGCTTTGAATCTCTGGTACAAAGCGAGAAAGTAATTCTCAAAACGCCTTTACCTTTATAATTTGCTAGACTCGTATTGATATCTTTGATAGTAATACTTGATTCCTCTGAAATTTCTAAAAGTTTTGGAATCGCATTATTGTCTTTTGAAACAATCATCATAACATTTATATTTTTTCTTGAAGCAAAATCTTCAAGTTTTACAAGTCCAATTAAAACTGCACAAGAAAGAATTGTTGCAACAACAGCCACAATAATCCATCCATAACCACATGCAACACCTATTGCCATCGACATCCATAATGTTGCAGCAGTTGTTAATCCTTTAATTGAAACTCCATTATGAATAATAGTTCCAGCACCCAAAAATCCTGCACCACCAACGACTCCAGCAGTAATACGAGCAGTATCGTATTCTCCGCCAAAGCTATTTAATCCACCATAAACACTAATTATTGTTAATAAACAACAACCTAAACTAAATAAAACGTGGGTTCTAAGTCCAGCAGCATGACCACTAACTTCTCTTTGATATCCAATACATCCCCCAAGAATAATTGAAAGAAATAAGCAAATAATTACAAGAAGGAAATTGCCATAAGCACCTAAACCATTGAAATAGTCAACAATAATTCTGTCAATTGTCATTCCGCCATTTTGAGTTGCTAATACAATTAATTTCATATTCCCCTCCTAAATAATTCCTTTTTCAATTAAAGAATTTCTTAATTTATCACTAGTTGCAAAAACCTTATTCTTTTTTGCAGCTAAATATTCGTTATATAAATCTATGTCTTCTTTAGAATATTCTTTTACTGAATTATGCAAACCTAAAATCTTTACCATGCCTTGAAGAGTATAGAAATAATTTTCTAAATTATGTAAATCTGCATCTGATTTTCTTATTTCAATATTTGCAGATTTTATTACATCAAGTAATTCAGTAATTGCGTTTGGTAAATTAATATCATCAGCTAAAGCGTTTAAAAATTTATCCATCAAGGATGATTTTCCATAGAGTACACCGCCGCTTTGAGCGATTTTCAAATTCAATTGTTTCCAAACATTTTCAAGTTTTTGAAGAGTTAATTTTGTTTCACTAACAGTTTCATCTGTAAAATTTAAAATTGATCTATATTGACAATTTAAAAGTAATAATCTAATAGTATCAGCACCATATTCTTTGATTCCATCTTTTGCAAGAATAACATTGCCTAAAGATTTTGACATCTTTTCGCTATTGATATTCATCATTCCATTATGAATCCAATAATTAGCAATTGTGTTGTGATTTGTTGCTTCTGCTTGAGCAATTTCATTTTCATGATGTGGGAATATTAAGTCGTGGCCACCGCCATGAATATCAATCTTTCCACCAAAAATAGTATCAATCATGACACAACATTCAGTATGCCATCCTGGTCTACCTTCACACCATTCAGTATGCCACTTAATTCCTTTATCAGTTTTCTTCCATAAAGCAAAATCGTAAGGATTGTGTTTTTTATCACTTGTTGCAATTCTTTTCCCAGCATCAAGTTCATCTAATTTAATATTGGATAAGCAACCGTAATTTGGAATACTTGTTACATCAAAAAATACATCGCCATCAGAAACATAGGCAGATCCAACATCAATTAAGTTTTCAATATATTTAATAATATATGGCATATATTCAGTAACTCTTGGATTTTTATACGCCTTTAAACAATTAAGTTCATCTAAGCAAGCTCTATAACTAGCAATATATCTATTTGCAATTTCTAATTCGCTTACTCCTTCTTCCATTGCTTTATTGATAATCTTATCGTCAACATCTGTATAGTTACTTACATATTTAACATCATATCCAACGTATTCTAAAAAACGAACAAGCGTATCAAAAATAACTACTGGTCGCATGTTTCCAATATGTGGTTCGTTATAAACTGTAGGTCCGCAGCAATAAATGCTTACTTCATTTTCTTTTATAGGTTTAAAAACCTGAATGCTATTTGTTAATGTATTATAAAATTTTATTTCCATGACAAAAAGTATATCATAAATCGTTCATTTTATAAATAAAATGCATCGAGAATAATTAACATTTATACCATTAAAAAACAATAATCATTTTTTTATTTTTTATGGAATTGATATTAGCAAAATTTTATTCTCTATTTTCTAAACTCATTTAATAATGAAATCGCATAAATTGGCATATAAACTAATTTCCCTTTAAAACTTAAGTTCTCATGAGTTAAAACAATCGCCCTATCCAAATGATAATTTTCAATATCCATAATAGAATTCAACGCACGATGATAATTATTGTTCTTTCCTGATTTAACTTCGATTGGCAAAACCTTTTGATTAACTTCAAGAATAAAGTCAACTTCGCCGTATTTTCTAGAATTATAGTAATATAAATCTTTAAAATTATGAGCATGTAATTCCTGCGCAACAAAATTTTCAAAAATAAATCCTTTATTAATATTTATTTCGTTATTCAATATTGCTAATTTAGTCTCGCTATCAAACATTTTATAAGATAATAAGCCAACATCTTCAAAAAATAATTTAAATTGATTTCTTCGAGATTTTGTTATTAAAGGAATTGTTGGTTCATTAGAAATATAAACGGGAATTGTAATACCCGCGTTATTTAACCAAACAAAACTTAAAACCTCACCAGTATTTTTATTATGAGAGGGAATATCAGAAATAATAAATTTTCTAGTGGGATTTGATAATTCAGTTGGGATGAGATTATAAATTTCCTTTACTTTTAGTTTTTCATTATCATTTGTATATTTAATAATATCGTCAATCAAAAAATCTTCAATTTCCTTATGAACAAACTTAAGAGCTTTAAAATCTTTATTTTCTAAATAATTAGAAACAGCTTTAGGCATTCCGCCAACCAATATATATTCATTAAATAACGATATAAACCTATCGTGAATATAATCAGGTACTTTTTTTGTATCTTTTATCGTTCTTCTTACACTATCAAGTATTTCTTCACTAATATTATTATTTATAAGATATTCTTCAAAATCTAAAGGAAACATTTCAAGCTGCAATAAATATCCTGTTGGAGCAGTAATTAAATGCTCAAGTTCGAGTCTCAAAATCGATCCTGACAAAACAATTCTATTCTTATTTTCGACAACAAATGTTTTAGTTTGATAAATAATATCAAAATATTTTTCAATCTCTGGATGTTTTGATATATAAATATAATATTCTTGGATTTCATCAATAAAAATACATGTTTCATCATCAATACTTTTATTACTATATAAGGATAACATTCTTAAAAAATCGTGTATATCTACTGAACCTACAATTGCTTTAATTGCATCAACATTATTATGTAAATTAATATAAAACATATTCTTAAAATTAGTTGAAATATATCGCTTTAAAATATATGTTTTGCCCACCTGTCTTGCACCATACATAATTAAAGAAGAATTACCTTCTTTCCAAATATCTAACTCTTTTTCAATCTTTCTTTTTAAATCCATAAGTAATTATTTTTCTTAAATTATAAAAATATTTTAGGAAAATGCAAAGTAAAAAATTGTATTTTTAG